>JAICUO010000319.1 GCA_025935815.1 Streptosporangiaceae bacterium | reverse complement strand
GGCCTGGTGCTGTACGGGCGGTGGGTCGACGGCGTGCCCGCCGCCTACCGGGCGTTCCGCGAGGCACTGGCCGATTACGCGCGCGCCTGCCCCGTTGAGCCGCTGCGCCGGGACCTGGGCGACCTCGGCCGGGAGATCGCGCTGCTGTTCCCCGAGCTCGCGCGGCGGATTGGGGCCGCCGCCGCCCCGCCGGTCACCGCGGCCGAGGCCGAGCGGTTCCGGCTGTTCGAGTCGCTGGACACCTGGCTGGTGCGGATGGGGGCCCGGCACCCGGTGCTGCTGGTCCTGGACGACCTGCAGTGGGCGGACCGGCCCTCCCTGCACCTGCTGTCGCACCTGATGCAGGCCCGGCGCTCCTCCCCGCTGCTGGCGGTGGCGATGTACCGGGACCGGGAGCTGGCCGGCAGCGAGCTGCAGGCGGTGCTGCCGTCACTGGCCCGCGACATCGACTACCGCCCGGTCGCGCTGCGCGGCCTGGGCCACGACGCCGTCACCGAGCTGCTGGAGGCCACCGTCGGCCGCAAGTTCGGCGAGCCGGAGTCACGGACGGTGGCCGAGCTGGAGCGGGAGACCGCCGGGAACCCGTTCTTCCTGCTGGAGATGGCCCGCCACCTGTCGGAGCGGGGCGTGTTCGGCCGCGAGGCCGTCCGGTTCAGCCAGCCCGCTGAGATCCCGGACTCAGTGCGCGGCATGGTGCGGTCCCGGCTGGGACGCGTGTCGGACCGGTGCGCCGAGGTGGTCACGATCGCGGCGGTGATCGGCGAACGGTTCGACACCGACCTGGTGGCCTCGGTGGCCGGACTCGATGACGCCGCGACCGTCGCCCTGCTCGACGAGGCGGCCCGGGCCGGCCTGATCACCGAGGTGGACGACGAGCCGGACCTGTGGTGGTTCCGGCACGCGCTGACCCGCCGGGTCATCGCCGAGGAGCTGAGCCGCACCCGCCGGATCCAGCTGCACCAGCGGATCGGCGAGATCCTGGAATCCCGCTCCAGCGCCTCGCCTGCCGAGCTGGCGCATTACTTCGGTGCCGCCGCCAGCCCCGACTCGGCCGCCAAGGCGATCAGGTACGAGCGCCTGGCCGGGCAGCGGGCGCTGGCCGAGGTGGCTGCCGAGGTCGCGGTTCTCCACTTCAAGAAGGCATTGGACCTGCTCGACCGCTTCGGGCCGGACAAACCGGGGGATCAGGCACTTCGGATGGAACTACTCCTTGAGTTGGCCGATGCGCACGACCAGGCTGGAGACTATACGGCCCGGGACGAGCGACTCACCGAGGCTGACGATGCTGCCCGCCGCCGGAGCACTGACGAATTGTCCCTCGATACCGCTGGCCTCCCCGGCTCTCCCCAGCACGCGGCCCGCACCAAACACTCCAATCTGCGCCCGCTCGCCAGGGCATTTACGGACGGCATCGGTGGAGTATTCGACATCTTTGGGGTTAGCAGGCAACGGCGCAGTCGTCCGCCTGCCTTCTCAGACACACTTGCCGATGATGCACGGGAACTGTGCCTACGGTTCGGCTTGATTCCCGAAGACAGGACCGGTTCTAACGAGGGGGCCGACCGATGAGTCCTTCCGCATCCCGCAGGACATCAGCCCCCACTAATAAGCTCGAAGATGTGCTTATCGACCCGGCAGTCATTACTCTCCAAGCCAACGCGCCCGAGATCTTCAAGGAGCTCATACGGGCCAGAAATATAGAGTCGCGTCACCGGCGCCGCCTCGCTTGGGCAGATCTGATTGCTCAGGTAATCGGGCACTTGTCCGGACTGGTGGCCCTGGGCTGCTTGACTGTTATCGCTTGGCATGCCATCGATCGGGGTGACGCCACCCAAGGTGCCTCCATCATCTGCACGGGCGCTGTATCAATCGTGGCCGTCTTCGTCACTGGCAGGATCACCAACAGGAATAGTGATGGTAAATCCGCGAGTAGCGACCAGAATGAATAAGAATCCCGGCACGGACCCTGCCCATTCCCGATCGCGCATTTCTGGCCGTCCCCGCCTGCCACCGGCCCCGGAGACTTGGCCGGGCAAGCGGAGTCGGTCATGCCAGATGGGCTTGCGCCACGCGGACCGGCCGCTTGACCTCAGCACGTAGCCGACCTTCCCCCGGGAAGGTGGACGTCGTGATCATTCCCCGGTTTTCCGGAACAGTTTGTTGAGAGTATGTGGCTGCTTCTGAGAGGAGAAGTGGCCGAATGCCAAGGCCGTACCCGCCGGAGTTCCGGCAGCGGGCGCTGGACCTGGTCCGCTCGGGCCGCCCCGTCCCCGAGGTCGCCCAGCTGCTCGGGATCGCCGAATCCTGCTTGTACCGCTGGAAGCGGCAGGACCTGATCGACCGAGGCCTCAAGCCCGGTACGGGCCAGGCCGAGTCAGCCGAGCTCGCCGCGGCGCGCAAGAAGATCCGCGACCTGGAGGAGGAGAACAAGATCCTCCGCAAGGCGGCCGCCGCGGTGGAGCAGGTGGTGCCCCCAAAAGAGCGGTATCGCCTCGTGGCCGAGTTCCGCGCTGACGGGGTCCGCGTCCACCAGGCCTGCTACTCCCTCGGCGTGTCGACGTCGGGCTTCTACGAGTGGAGCCGGGCGCCATCGGCCCGGTCGATCCGGCACGCGTGGCTGACCGACCTGATCAGGCAGGTCCACGAAGCCTCTTACGGCACCTACGGGCAGCCCCGGGTCCGCGCCGAGCTGCAGCAGGCGCACGGCATCACGATCAGCCGGAAGGCGGCCGCCGTGGCCCTGGATATACAAGGCCTGGTAGATCGCCTCGTGCGAAACCCGCATGGCCTCGTCACCGGGGAAGCCGGCGCGGAGCCGGGCCGCGATCTGCTCCGGGCTCCACGACCGGCCCCACCGCTGGTCGGCTCGCCGCCCGTGCCGCCGTCCGGCCCACGGGACGTGCGGGCCCGGTACGGGCGTGCCGTCCGGGCGGGCGACTGCGCCGCCGAGCCGGTCCTGCACGTACTCACGCAGATGCTGGTCAGCGGCCAGCTTCGAGACCTTGGGACGGCGCGCCCGGCCGCTCGGCGTGCCACTGCGCCTCTGGCCCTGCTCGCCCAGGGCGGCGACTGGCAGGGCCGCTGCTACCAACTCACCCCCGTCGGCGCCGCGACCACCCTGGAGGCGCTGCGCAGCCCGCGTCACCGGCCCGCGAGCCGCCTCGTTACGTGCGGCATGGCCTCATACGGCCCGCCTTGAGCAGCAGCGCCGCCGCGCGGGAGCCGGATCAGCTAAGGGATCTGCGAGGTCACCTGCCGCTGCGAGTGCCACGGTGACGCTCTTCCGCATGCCCTGTCCCGGGACCCTTCCGTTCGGCGATCAGGCCCGTCACGTTGACGTCGGCTCCGCCTCCCCGCCGACGCTTCACGGCAGGCCTCGGGGAGTGCCGGACGCAGCTCGATTGTTTTTATAATTATAATCGTTTAAAATAGGGATGCGTGCTGCGGGAAGGGAGGACGCGGGATGACCTACGTGATCGGGGAGCCGTGCGTGGACGTGCTGGACCGAGCGTGCGTGGATGAGTGCCCGGTGGACTGCATCTACGAGGGCGAGCGGATGCTGTACATACACCCGGACGAGTGCGTGGACTGCGGGGCATGCGAACCGGTGTGCCCGGTGGAGGCGATCTACTACGAGGACGACCTGCCGGAGCAGTGGCAGGTGTACGCCGGGGAGAACACGCGGTTCTTCGCCGAGCCGCTTCCCGGGCGCGACGGGCCGCTCGGCTCCCCTGGCGGCGCCGGCAAGCTCGGCGTCACCGGCGCGGACACCCCGTTCGTCGCCGCCCTGCCGCCACGCGAATAGACGCAGGATAAACCGCGAGGGTGCGCGGTTGCCGGCCTCGGACAGGCACCAGCGCCGCGAATCTGAAGGAGGCCGTCATGACGGTGCTCATTTACGGGGATTTCAACTGCCGTACTCCTACCTGGCCAGCCAGCGGGCCGGCCGGCTGCGCGCGGCGGGAGTCGCGGTTGACTGGCGGGCCGTTGAGCATGACCGCGGCTGGCGGCAGGAGTGGCTGTGCTGCCCAGCCAGGTGATCCCCGCCGTCATCGGCGCTGACCAGATCGTGCGGCCTGGCGTTGAAGGACTCCGCTACCTAGCCAAGCTTTCCGGGACCGCCGGCCTGCCGGCGAGTCTGCCTGATCAGGCCGTCGACCGGGACATGGCAGTCCCCCGCCTTGCTGAGACCTGCCACACTGAGTGGGGCGACCGGGCCAGGGCCCCGGCGGGCTTCGGCCTGCGCGGGCCCGGTGCGCACCTGCGCCGCCGGCAGCGGCAGCTCACCGGCGGCACCGGCTGTCACGGCACTGTTATCTAGTTTCTACTATTGAGATTGATATAAAATAACCGTATGGATGCAGAGGAGCTCCTCGCCCCCGAGGACACGTCACCGCTCGGCCGTAGCCGCGCTGACGTGCTGGACATGCTGCGCGCTGCGGACGGCCCGCTCGGTGTCCGCGAGGTCGCGCAGCGGACGGGGCTGCACCCGAACACCGCCCGGTTCCACCTGGAAGCGCTGACCGAGGCGGGCCTGGCCGTCCGCGAGACCGAGGACCGGGAGACACCGGGCAGGCCCAGGATCGGCTACCGGGCGGCGGCGGACGGTCGGGCCGGGCGGCGGCGCTACCGGCTGCTGGCGGAGATGCTGACCGGCCTGATCGCCGGGACCATGACGACGCCAGGCAAAGCGGCGGAGAATGCCGGGCGCGAGTGGGGCGCCTACCTCACCGAGCAGCCGCCGCCCTATCAGAAGCTGTCCGCGCAGGAGGCTATCGGGAGGCTGACCGCGGTCATGGAGGAGCTGGGATTCTCTGCGCAGGCGGAGGCCGGCGACGGCGATGGGCAGTACCGGCTGTGCCTGCGGCAGTGCCCGTTCCGTGAGGTGGCCGAGCGTCACCAGGACGTGATCTGCTCGCTGCACCTGGGGCTGATGCGCGGGGCGCTGGAGCGGATGCGGGCACCGGTCACCGCCGACCGCCTGGATCCGTTCGTCGAGCCCAGCCTGTGCGTCGCCCGCCTGACGGAGCGAGAGGACCTGCGCGGGCGCGAGCCAGCGGCGGCCGGTGCCAGGTAGCCGGGTGGCTACGTTGTTTCGCGCAGCAGTCCGGCCAGGACGGCCGCCTGGCTGATGTCGAGGTCCCTGGTGGCGGTCAGTAGCGTCACCGGCTTTCCTGCCGCCAGGACGCGGAGCCGACTGAGCGCCTCCCGCGGCCCTGGTTCTTCCAGTTCGGCGGTATAGCGCCGACGGAACTCGGCGAACTTGGCCGGGTCGTGGTGGTACCAGGTCCGCAGTTCGGTAGAGGGGGCGACGTCTTTGGCCCACTCATCGAGCCGGGCGGCGTCCTTGCGCATCCCGCGCGGCCATACCCGGTCCACCAGCACGCGGGCGCCGTCCTCCGGGGAGGGCTCGTCGTAGACGCGGCGGACCCGGATGTCAGTACCCATCACCCATCTCCCTTCAGCAGTTCGCGGGCGGCCGCAGCGATCCGGGACGCGGAGATGCCCGCGGCGCCCATCAGCTCCTCCGGGGTGCCCGAGCCGGGCAGGTCGCTGACCGCGCACTGCCGGACCCGCAGCGGCAGGCCGGTCCCGGCCAGCGCCTCGAGCACGGCGGCGCCCAGGCCGCCCTGCGGGTAGTGGTCCTCGGCGATGACCAGCCGCCCGGCGGTCGCCGCGGCGGCGTCCGCCAGAGTGACCTGGTCGACAGGCTTGACCGAGTACAGGTCGATGACCCGAGCCGCGATGCCGTCGGCGGCCAGGTCGCCGGCGGCGCGCAGGCACTGGTGCACGGTGACGCCTGCCCCGATCAGCGTGACCTCGTCGCCGGCCGCAGCCCGCAGCACCTTGCTGCCGCCGACCGGGAAGGCCTCCCCTGCCTGGTAGAGGACAGGCCAGGCACCCCGGGTGGTGCGCAGGTACACGATCCCCGGCGTGTCCGCCATTTCCGCGGTCAGGGCGGCGGTGGCGGTGGCGTCGGCCGGGTACAGCACCGTCGAGCCGTGGATGGCCCGCATGGCGGCGAGGTCTTCCAACGCCATCTGGGACGGCCCGTCCGGGCCGATCTCGGTCCCGGCGTGCGAGCCGCATAGCTTGATGTTCGCGCCCGAAATGCCGGCCATCCGCAGGAAGTCGTAGCCGCGGCTGAGGAACGCGGCGAAGGTGGAGGCGAACGGGACGTAGCCGCGGACGGCCAGGCCGACCGCTGCGGCGATGAGCTGCTGCTCGGCGATGAACATCTCGAAGAACCGCTGCGGGTATACGGCGGCGAACTGCCCCGCGTAGGTGGAGTTCCCGACCTCGCCGTCGAGGGCGACCACTCCGGGCCGCGCGCCGAGGGCGACCAGCGCGTCCCCGTAGGCCTTGCGGGTGGCGACCCTGCCGCCCACCTCATAGCGCGGCAGGGTAACCGCCCAGGGCTCGGGCTGCCGCGAGGCGTCGTGGCGATCGGGGCGAGGCGAGCTAACGCGCAGGCTCCGCTGACCGCCGAGTGCGGCGACTGCCAGCTCCGCCATCTCGGCGGGCAGCGGGCGGCCGTGCCAGCCGTTCTTGTCCTCGATCTCGGCGAAGCCCTTGCCCTTGACCGTCTGGGCCAGCACCACGACGGGACGCTCGGCGTCTCGCGCGGTGGCCAGGGCCTGGTCGATCTGGGTGATGTCGTGCCCGTCGATGACGACGGCAGGGCAGCCGAACGCCTCGGCGCGCCGCCGGTAGGCGCCCATGTCCCATTCCAGCTCGGTGGGGCCGCGCTGGCCGAGGCGGTTCACGTCGATGATCGCGGTGAGGTTGCCAAGCTTGTAGTAGGCGGCCTTGTCCAGCGCCTCCCAGATCGACCCTTCGGCCATCTCGCTGTCCCCGCACAGCACCCACACCTGGTAGGGCAGCTTGTCCAGGCGTCGCCCGGCCAGCGCGATCCCGACCCCGTAGGGCAGCCCCTGGCCCAGTGACCCGGTGGCCACGTCCACCCAGGGCAGCACCGGGGTGGGGTGGCCCTGCAGCCGGGAGCCGAACCGGCGGAACCCGCCCACCAGCTCCTCATCGGTGATCGCCCCGGCCGCCTTGAACATCGCGTACAGCAGCGGGGACGCGTGCCCCTTGGAGAAGATGAGGTGATCGTTGCCCGGCTCGCCGGGGTCGTCCCAGTCATAGCGCAGGTGCCGGGCCAGCAGCACCGCCATCAGGTCCGCGGCCGACATGGCCGAGGTCGGGTGCCCGGACCCGGCGGCGGTGCTGGACCGGATGCTGTCCGCCCGCAGCTGGCTCGCCAGCTCGGTGAGGAACCGCTGGTCCGCCGCGGTCAGCTGCTGCGGCGTGTCCGTCTTGACGGTCATCGGGCAACGGCCTCCTCCAGCGGGACGGCGGGGTCGGCGAGCCGGGCCGGATCGACAGCCTGGCCGGACCGGACCAGGTCACCGATCGCGTCGTTGACGTCCCAGATGTTGACGTTCATCCCGGCGACGACCCGGCCGCCGGACAGCCAGAACGCGATGAACTCGCGCTTGCCGGCGTCGCCGCGGAAAACCACCTGGTCGTAGCCGCCGGGGCCGACGTAGCCGGCGTATTCCATGCCCAGGTCGTACTGGTCGGTGTAGAAGTACGGCACCCGGTCGTAGGAAGCGTCCTTGCCAAGCATGGCCGCCGCTGCGGCCTGCGGCTGATGCAGGGCGTTTGCCCAGTGCTCGACCCGGATGTGCGTGCCCAGCACCGGGTGGAACGCGTTAGCCACGTCACCGGCCGCGTAGACGGCAGGATCGGAGGTGCGCAGCGACGCGTCGGTCACCACCCCGTTCCGCACCTCCAGGCCGGCCCCCTCGGCAAGCCGGGTCTGCGGCGCGGCACCGATCCCGACGATGACCGCATCCGCGCCGATCCGGGTGCCGTCGGTGAGCCGTGCCCCGGTCGCCTTCCCGCCGTTGGTGGTGATCTCGGCCACCTTGACGCCGAGCCGCAGGTCAACGCCGTGCTCGCGGTGCAGGTCCGCGAACACCGGGGCGACCTGCGGGCCGAGGACGTGCAGCAGCGGCAGTTCCGCCGCCTCCAGCACGGTGACGTCCACTCCGGCGATCCGGGCGGCGGCGGCCACCTCCAGCCCGATCCACCCGGCGCCGATGATAAGCACGCGGGACGCGACGGCGAAGGTGTCACGGAGCCGGTCGCTGTCGGCGGCCCGGCGCAGGTACAGCACGCCGTCGGCGTCCGCGCCGGGCAGCGGCAGGCGGCGCGGGACCGCGCCGGTGACCAGCAGCAGCTTGCCGTAGGCCAGGTGCCCGCCATCGGACAGCGTCACCTCGCGGCGACCGCGGTCAACTGCTGTGACGGCGGTGCCGAGCAGCAACTCGACGCGGTTGGCGTTGTACCAGTCCGCGGAGTGCACGAAGATCGTCTCGCGGCCGACCTTGCCCTGCAGGTACCCCTTGGACAGCGGCGGCCGCTCGTAAGGGCGGATGTCCTCCTCGGCGGCCAGCAGGATCCGCCCGCCGAAGCCCTGCTCGCGCAGCGCTTCGGCGGCCTTGGCGCCGGCCAGGCCGCCGCCGGCGATGACGAAGGTGTCTGAGACTGGCATCGCGTCACTCCTGTCGTTGGGTGCCGAGGGCGGTGGCGAGCCGCTGGCCGAGGTGGTCCCAGCTCGCGTCAAACGTGCTCACGCCCTGGTCTTCCAGGGTCTGGACGACGTCGGCGTAGTCGACGCCCAGCGCTGCCAGGCCGTCGAGGACGGCCCGGGAGTCCCCGTAGGTCCCGTGGACGCTGTCGCCGGGGATGTCGCCGTGGTCGGCGACCGCGTTCAGCGTGGCCTCGGGCATGGTGTTGATCACGCCGGGGGCGACCAGGCCGGTGACGTAGCGGGTGTCGTCGTAGGCGGGGTCCTTGACGCTGGTGGAGGCCCACAGCGGGCGCTGCGGCCGGGCGCCGGCCTGTTCCAGTGCCCGCCATCGGCTGGTGGCCAGCGTTTCCTCGTAACGCTGGCAGGTGAACCGGGCGTTGGCGATGGCGGCCTTGCCGCGCAGCGCGGCGGCCTGCGGCGTGCCGGCCTTGTCCAGCCGCTTGTCCACTTCGGTGTCTACCCGGGACACGAAGAACGAGGCGACCGAG
>JAICUO010000241.1 GCA_025935815.1 Streptosporangiaceae bacterium | reverse complement strand
GCCGGCGCGAAGGAGCAGGACATCGCCGAAGCGCTCGGGATGTCGGCGACCCGGTACTACCAGGTCCTCAACGAGCTGATCGACCTGCCCGAGGCCCTCCAGTTCGACCCGTCGCTGGTCAAGAGGCTGCGCGCGCAACGCGCCCGCCGGGCATCGCTGCGTTCCCAGTAAGTTTGAGGCGTGCTGCTGCCGCCATTTCGCAGGCCCGAAGGCCAGGCCGGCCTGGACGCCATCCGCGCCGCCCCCGGGCGAGCGCTCATCGCCTCCGATTTCGATGGCACATTGTCGCCCATCGTTCCCGACCCCATGTCGGCGCGCGCCTACCCGGGGGCGGTGCGGGCGCTGAGCAGGCTCGCGGACGCCGGGTCCACGGTCGCCATCATCACCGGGCGCTCCGCCGCCAACGCCGTGGCGCTCGGCGGCCTGGCGGAGGTACCCGGGCTGATCGTGGTCGGCCACTATGGCGCGCAGCGCTGGCAGGCCGGTGAGGTGATCACCGCGGCCGCCCCCGACGGAGTGGCCCGCGCCCGCGAGCTCCTCCCGGAGGTCATCGCCGGCCTTCGCGACCCCGGGAGGATCTGGATCGAGGACAAGGGCACCGGCCTGGTCGTGCACACCCGGCGGGCGGCCGACCCGGCCGGGACGCTCGAACTGCTCCGCGCGCCGGTGACGGACCTGGCCACGCGGGCCGGGCTGGCCGTTGAGCCGGGCCGCTTCGTCTTGGAATTGCGCCCGCACGGCATGGACAAGGGCCAGGCACTGCGGAGCCTGGCCGTCGAGCGGGACGCGGCCGCGGTGCTGTTTTGCGGCGACGACCTTGGCGACCTGTCCGCGTTCGCCGCGGCGCGCGCCCTGCGGGCCGCGGGCATCGCCGCGTGCACGGTCGCCAGCGCGAGCCCCGAGGTCCCGGAGGTAGCCGAGGCCGCCGACCTCGTGGTGGATGGCCCGGCCGGCGTGGTGGCGCTGCTGAGCGCCCTCGCCGACGCGGTTACCTAGCGAGCGGGCATGGGCGGCTGGCCGGGGCGGTGCACCGACCAGCCGGCCGCGTGCCAGGCGTCGGCGTCCAGCGCCGAGCGGCCATCGACGAGGACCTTCTGGGCGACGACCTGGCCCACGGCGGCCGGGTCGATGGCGCGGTAGTCGGCCCATTCGGTCAGGTGCAGCACGACCTCGGCGTCCCGCGCCGCCTCGTGCACCGAGTCGGCGTAGCGGAAGTCCGGGTTGCCGCGCGCCGCGTTGGGCATGGCCACCGGGTCGTGCACGGAGACGATCGCGCCCTCGGCGGCCAGCCGCTTGCAGATGTCCAGGCTGGGCGAGTCGCGCAGGTCGTCGGTGTTCGGCTTGAAGGCGATGCCCAAGACGGCCACCTTCTTGCCCGCCAGGTCGCCGCCGACGGCCTCGCGGGCCAGCGTGGTCACCCGCTCGCGGCGGCCGAGGTTGATGTCATCCACGGTGGCCAGCAGGCTCACGATCGAGTCCACGCCCTTGCTCGCCGCCGTGGTGCGGAACGCCCTGATGTCCTTGGGCAGGCACCCGCCGCCGAAGCCGAGGCCGGGGGACAGGAACCGGCGGCCGATCCGCTCGTCGATGCCGATCGCGTTCGCCAGCGCGATCACGTCGGCGCCGCTGGCCTCGCACATCTCGGCCATCGCGTTGATGAAGGAGATCTTCGTGGCCAGGAACGAGTTGGCCGACACCTTGACGAGCTCGGCGGTCTCCAGGTCCATGGTTATCGCGGGGATGCCCGAGCTCAGCGGCGTCGAGTAGACCTCGCGGATGACCGTGTCCGCCCGCGCGCCGGCCTCGTCGGCGGTCACGCCGAAGACGAACCGGTCAGGGGTGAGGGTGTCTTGCACCGCGAAGCCCTCCCGCAGGAACTCCGGGTTCCACAGCAGGCTCACCGTGGCGCCGGCCGGCGCGGCCGCCTCGGCGCGGGCGAGCAGGTCGCGGGCGGTGCCCACCGGGACCGTGGACTTGCCGACGATCAGGGCCTCGCCAGTCAGGTGCGGCGCGAGCGCGTTGACGGCGCCGTACACGTAGCTGAGGTCCGCCCCGGTCTCTCCGGCCTTTTGCGGGGTGCCCACGCACAGGACGTGCACGCCGCCGACCTCGCCGATCTCCGCGAACGACGTGGTGAAGCGGAGCCGCCCGGCGTCCAGGTTCTTGCGTAGCAGCGGTTCCAGGCCAGGCTCGAAGAAGGGTGCCTCCCCCCGGGCTGCCTTGGCGACCTTCGCCTCGTCAACGTCAATGGCCAGGACCTGGTGGCCCAGGTCGGCCATGCAGACGGCATGGGTGAGGCCCAGGTAGCCGATGCCGATGGCGGTGACGCGCATGTATCAGTCCTCGGTTTTCTGCGAATGGTAGCCCGGTGGCGGCTGCATCGGCGGAACGCGATTATTGTAGGCGGGCAAGCTTAGCCACGGCCGCAAACTCCGCATTAGCCGAGGCAGGAGTGCTGTCCGCGTCATAGGCGAAGTCGGCGCTGACAGGCAAGAATCCGATGGCCCGCCCGGCAATGTGACAACAATCTCCCAGGTATCGGAGGCGGAAGCCCCATGCGCGTCCTGGTTTTCGGCACGTACGACACGTCCATGCACCCGAGGATCGCGACGATCGCCGAGGGCCTGGCGGCCAATGGCCTGGACGTCGCCGAGTGCAACGCCCCGCTGGGCCTGTCGACGGCCGACCGGGTCAGCATGCTGGCCCAGCCGTGGCGGGTCCCGATGCTGATCCGCAGGCTGGCGAGCCGCTGGACCACGCTGACCGCGCGCTCCCTGCGCGGGCCCGCGCCCGACGTCGTGATGGTCGGCTACCTGGGGCACTTCGACGTGGTGCTGGCCCGGTTCCTGTTCGGGCTGCGCGGGGCCCTGCGCAGGCGCAAGATCCCGATCGTGCTTGACCACCTGGTGGGGGCCAGCGACACCGGGCGAGACCGTCGCCTGGACGGCGGCCCGCGCCAGGCGCTGCTGCGCATGATCGACGCCGCGGCGCTGGGGTCCGCCGACGTGATCGTCGTCGATACCGATGAGCACCTCGCCAGCCTTCCCCCGCAGCACCGTGATAACGCCATCGTCGTCCACGTCGGCGCCCCGGCCGCGTGGTACGCGGCCGCCCGGGCCGCCGACGAGGGGGGATCCGCTGAGACCCCCGGGCCGCTGCGGGTGGTGTTCTACGGCTTGTATACCCCGTTGCAGGGAACCCCGACGATCGGCGCCGCGCTGGGGGCCATCGCGGCGGACGCGGCCGCCATCAACGTCACGATGATCGGGCGCGGCCAAGACGAGGCCGAGGCCAAGTCCGCGGCGGCGGGCAACAAGGCGGTGACCTGGCTGGACTGGGTGCCCGCGGCGGAACTCCCGGCGCTGGTCGCCAAGCACGACATCTGCCTGGGCATCTTCGGCACCGGGGAAAAGGGCCGCCGGGTGGTGCCCAACAAGGTCTTCCAGGGCGCCGCCGCCGGGTGCGCGATCATCACCTCCGACACCGCGCCCCAGCGGCGCGTCCTGGGCGATGCCGCCATCTTGGTCCCGCCGGGCGACGCCGGCGCGCTCGCGGCCGCCTTGCTGGAGCTCGCGCTAGACCGAGGTCGCCTGCGCGAGCTGCGCACCGCCGCCCGCGAGCTCGCCGCGAAGCACTTTTCGCCTGCCCAGGTGGTCGCCCCCCTGATCGAGCGGCTAGCCCGCTAGGCGTCGCGCCTAGACGTCTCCCCGCGATCTGACTATCAGGTCAGCGAGCAGGGCCATCGAGGCGATGATGAGGCCGGTAACGAAGATCAGCACCGTGTTGATCGCGATCTTCACCGGGTGGTCGACGACGTCGAAAATCCCCTTCACGACGCCGACGCCGAGCAGGGTCAGCGCGAGCGGCATGAGCACCTTGAGCGGGTTGAAGTACATCACCATGCGCAGCACCTGCAGGATGTACCGGTACGCGTCCTTGAAGAACTTGAACTTGGACTTGCCGGCTCTCTTGGCGTAGTCGATCGGCATGTAGTACACGGGGTGCTGGTTCGACAAGAACGCCACGGTGATCGTGGTCACGCAGGAGAACCCGGGCGGCAGCAGCCGCAGGTAGGGCAGCGAGATCTCGCGGCGGAAGGCGCGCAGGCCGGAGTTCAGGTCCGGGATCTTCGTGCCGGTGAGGATCTCGGCGATCTTGCGGATCGTCCACTTGGCGGGCACCCGGGCGAACTTGTGCGAGCCCTGCTCGCTGGTGCGGGCACCGACGACCTGGTCGATCTTCGGGTCTTTCTCCAGGAACTCGACCAGCTCGGGGATGCGCTCGTTCGGGTAGGACATGTCGGCGTCGGTCCACACGACGATGTCGCCCCGGGCGCGCTGCGTCCCGATCCGGCGGACGGTCCCGGATCCGCCGTTGCGCAGGAAGGGGACGATCGTCATCCGCGGGTAGCGGGGCGCGATCTCCTCCAGCCTCGCCAGCGTGGAATCGGTCGAGCAGTCATCGACGCACAGCAGCTCGTAGTTGTACCCGCTCGCGTCCATCGCCGCGGTGATCCGCTCGACCTCGGCGACCACGTGGCCCTCTTCGTTGAAGCAGGGCAGCACGATGGATACGGTCGGACGGCCGTTCGGTGCCCCCATGGGGGTCTTGCCGAGCGGCGCGAGGCCCGCGGCGCTCGCGAACGTCGTCACGGGGCTGGTCGTGCCGGGGGCGTCAGGTCCAACGGTCATCGGGTGGGCTCCAGCATCCAGATGTTCATGTTCTCAGGGACGATGTTGTAAGGCTTGGACAGCAAGGTGCGCCCGTCCATCGTTGACCTCATGGTCAACGCCTTGGTCACGGTCCCCCCGCTGCGGTAGGGGGCCAGCTCGCTTTGCTTGGCGGCCAGCACCACGGGTTGCCGCCCGATCCTCTCGATGCTGGTGATCGTGTCCTTCACCAGGGCCGTGGGTGCCGCCGGGAACTTGTAGACGTTTCCGGTGTAGTGATAGCGCGCGACCGGGACGCCGCACATTCCCCGGACGACCTCGGCTATCCGGTCGGCCATCGGCGCGTCGATCATCACCACCGACACCTTCGGGCCCGCGGCGTGTATCCGCGCGCATAGCCCGTAGATCGCCGCGACCTGGCCCGGGAAGGTCCGCTTAACAGCCAGGCCATGCGCGACGAGCTTAACGCCAACCGGCCCGCCGTGGCGGACGCTCAGGCCAAATGTCGAGATTGTGGCGGGTACCACCAACGCGACCGCGCAGATCGCGGCTACCCCGGCGGCCAGCAGGCGACCGCGCTTTTCGCCGAGCCAGGCGCCAAGCCGGGCCTGGCCGGGTACCTCGCCCCGCCGTAGCAGGCCGCATGACCAGGCCAGGGCCCACACCGCGAGCAGGATGAAGGCGGGCTCCACCGCGGGCACCAGTCGCCGGCTGGCCCACGGCTGGTCAGGAGTAATGGCCGGCTTGTAGAGGAAGACCAGGACGGACCACGCGAAGGTGAGCAGCGGGAGCACCCAGGACGGCCACCGGCCGCGCAGGCAGCCGTAGGTGAGCGCCGCCGTGCCCACCGCGGCCAGCGCCAGCACCGGGCCGCCCAGGTACCAGTACACCCAGTGCAGGCTGAGCTGCGCGAAGTCCTTCGCCGCGTAGTTGGTCTCGAAGTGCGAGCGGGCGCCGAACACGGCCAGGACGACGAACGGGGCCAGCACGCCGGCCCGCGGCAGCCAGCCGGGCAGGTACCAGTGCTCCCCAAGCTGGGGCAGCTCGCGGCCGGCGCTCCGGCGACGGCGCAGCCACGCCACGCCGCCGATGGTCACGATCGTGGTGGCCGCCAGCGCCGCCAGCATCGGGATGGTCGAGTGCACGTTCGTCTGGAACACGTACGGCCAGCTCAAGACGACGCCGTCGACCGCCCCCCACGCCCAGCCGATGACCAGGCCGATCATCATCGGCTTGGCCTGGGGCTGCCGGCGGACCAGCAGCAGGCCAAGGTAGGGGATCACCGGCAGGACGTCGCTCGGCCCGTCCAGGCGCACTAGCAGCGTGATGCCGAACGCCAGGCCGGCCAGCAGCGCGAGCACCCGGGCGCTGTCGGCGCGGACGAAGTCCCAGCGGGCCTTGGCCGCGGGGGCGGCGTGGCTGGCCCGCAGCGAGTCCAGTACCAGCGCGAGCCCGCCCAGGAAGAGGATCTGCGCCAGCGGCTCGCTGTAGGTGGAGCGGCTGGTGAACATCTGGGGGAGCGAGGCCGCCATGATGAGCGCGGCCAGCGGTGCCCAGCGGGCGCCGAGCAGGCGCGCGGCCAGGCCGCCGAAGACGACGATGGCGACCGCGCCGAAGAACGGGCCCATCAGCAGCGACGCGTTGATGCCGCCGACCCAGTGCGCCGCGGCCAGGGCCATGGGCAGCCCCGCCATGAACTGCGGGGTGATCGAGTCGCCCACCTGGTACATGGCGAAGCCCTGGAACCAGACCCCCTTGGCGCCGCCGAACGCCGCGCTGTCCGTCGGGATCGGCAGCGAGCCGTGCCCGCTGATCCAGACCGCGAACTGCATGTAGGAACCCGGATCGCGGGTAATCAAGATGAACTGCGAGTGGTAGGCGGCCTGGAAGGCGAAGAACGCCAGCGCGATCACCAGCAGGCTGACCAGGGGCCACCATGGCGTGCGCCGGGCCTCTCGCTGCTCCGGGTCGCCGGGTAGCGCCCACCGCCGCGAGTCGCGCGCCTGCTGCGTCGCGGCGCGCAGGCCAGGCACCCGGCGCAGGCCAACCGGGACGATCACGGCGGCCACGAGACGCGATAGGAGCATTACCGGGGCCGGGCGGAACCAGCCGATGAGCAGCAACGGGAAGCTGGCCAGCAAGAAGGCGGCGGCGAGCAGGGTCGGCGCCACTGTCAGCCGGGCAAGCAGCAGGCCTGCCGTGTCGCGGGCCGTCGCGTCGTCAGGATGTCTCGCACTTGGCAGGGCGGTCACGCCAGCTACGCTCAAGAGAGGAACCCATCGGTCAGTGTGGTCGCTGAGAGTTAGACGTTGTCAGGGTAAGCTGTAAAGGCTCATACCCATACGTGACCGTTCGGCTACAGGGGGCGACCAACTCTGCCCCATTTCATCCCGAACGTGCAATGGTGACGCTCCAGGTTACACTTTGGCACGGCCCAGTTCGGCCAAGACTGGAATCCGCACTTCCCCGCCGGATGCGAGCTATTCGAGATGGTCGAGGCTGTCTCGGCGGTCCAGCGTGTCCAGCTGGGCGGCTAGCCAGTGCTGGGGAGCGGCCGCGGCGGCCGCCTCGGTCATGGCCGCGCAGCGGCGCTGCCGCTCGGGGACCGGCATGCTGAGCGCCGCGTCCAGGGCTTCGGCGGTCGCGGAAATGTCATACGGGTTGATCAGCAAGGCGTTCTCGCCGATCAGCGCCGCGGCGCCCGCCTCGCGAGAGAGCACGAGCGCGCAGCCGCGCTCGCTGAGGATCGGCCCCTCCTCGGCCACCAGGTTCATGCCATCCCTGATCGGGTTGATCAGCAGCACGTCGGCTATCAGGCAGGCCGCCAGCGACCGCGGGTAGTCATCCTTGACCTCCAGCATCACCGGCTGCCATTCCGGCGTGCCGAATTCCTCGTTCACCTCGGCCGCGACCTTGACCACGGTGTCGGTGTAGGCCCGGTACTCGGGGATCGCCGAGCGGGACGGGTAGGCGAATGCCAGGTGGACGACCCGGCCATGCCACTGTGGCCGGGTCGCGAGCAATTCCCGGTAGGCGGCCAGCCCCCGGACAATGTTCTTGGACAGCTCCGTCCGGTCCACCCGGACGATCAGCTGCCGGTCCCCGGCCCCCTTCGTCAGCGCCGTCGCGTGCGCGCGCACGTCATCGGCGCGGGCCCGAGCGCGCAGCGCCTGCGCGTCGACGCCCAGCGGGTGCACGGCGACCTGGATGGCCCGGCCGCGGTAGGTGACGCTTCGCCTAACGCGGTCGACCTGCGCGCCGAGCACTTCCGCGCAGCAATCCAGGAACGCGTCGGCCCACCGGCCGGCGAGGAAGCCCAGGTGATCCGCGCCGAGCATGCCGTCCAAGATCGCCACCGCCACGTCGTCGGGCAGCATCCGGAAGTACGCCGGCGGCGCCCATGGCGTGTGCGAGAAGTGCGCGATCCGGGCATCCGGCCGCCGGTCGCGCAGCAACCGCGGCGCCAGCGCCAGGTGATAGTCCTGGATCAGGACCCGGGCGCCCTTGCCCGCCTGGCCGCTCAGGGCTGTATCCGACTGGCCGCTCAGGGCTGTGCCCGCCTGGCCGCTCAGGGCTGTGCCCGCCTGGCCGCTCAGGGCTGTGCCCGCCTGGCCGCTCAGGGCTGTGGCGAAGGCGTCGTTGTAAGCGTGGTACGCGGCCCAGTCGGCGCGGAACCCGGCGCCGAACTGGGGCTGGTTGGGCGTGTCATAGAGCATGTGGTGCACGAACCACAGCACCGAGTTCGCGATCCCGTTGTAGGCGGCCTCGAAGGTGGCCGCGGGGATGTCCAGCATGAGCACCGGGACATCGCCGGGACCCTCGCCCGCCAGCACGACGCCTTGCCTGGCGGCCGCCCGGTCGGCCTCGCTCATCGCCGCGCACACCCACACCGCGGGGCTGCCCGACGGCCCGTCGACCGCGCGCGCGGCCAGGCCCGAGGTGAGCCCGGAGACCATGCCGCCGCCCCCGCGCCGGCCGCTCAGCGAGCCGTCCGCGGCGAACTCGAACGACACCGGCCCACGGTTCGACGCTACGAGCACCTGATGGCGCGGGTCGCTTGTCATATGCCCACAGTCTATTGACGCGCTCCTCGCCTTGAAGGGCGGGATTCAGTCTGTGCCGGGTCAGGCGGCACTCCCGCGGCTTCCGGCCAGCGCGTCATTGAACACCGCCCGTGCGCCTCCAAACGCCCGTGCCCCCATCGCCCGGAACCGGGGCAGCCCTCCCCAGATTCATCCGCTAGAGTTGCTTCCATACAACCGAATACAGCTCATCCAGAGGGGTGGAGGGATCGGCCCTGTGAAGCCCCGGCAACCGGTGCGCTTAGGCATGTTCGCCGCCAGTATGGCGGGGCAAGCGCGCGACTGGTGCCAACTCCGGCCTGCGGTCAAGGTGATCGCTGGGAAAGATGGGAGAGAGGCCTCGCCCCATGACTGTGCCAACACCCCCCTTGCGAGCGCTGCAGCTCGGTAACGCCACGTCCCTGACCTGCCGTGAGTGCGGCAAGGCGACGTCCCTGGGCCCGTTCTACGCCTGCGAGGACTGTTTCGGGCCGCTGGAGGTCGGTTATGACCTCCCGCGGCTAACGAGGGCCGACATCGAGGCAGGCCCGCTGAACATCTGGCGCTACGCGCCGCTGCTGCCGGTTCCCGCCGACATCGCCTCGCGCCCGACCACCGAGCCGGGGTTCACCAAGCTCGTCCGCGCCGACGGACTGGCCCGCGAGCTGGGCATGCGCAGGCTGTGGGTCAAGGACGACACCGGCAACCCCACCCACTCGTTCAAGGACCGCGTGGTCGCGGTGGCCCTGGCCGCCGCCCAGGAGATGGGCTTCAAGGTCCTCGCCTGCCCGTCCACCGGCAACCTGGCCAACGCGGTGGCGGCCGCGGCGGCCCGGGCCGGCATCCGCTCGGTCGTCATGGTGCCCGCCAACCTGGAACTGCAGAAGATCCTCACCACCGCGGTGTACGGGGGCACCTTCATCACCGTGGACGGCACCTATGACGACGTCAACCGGCTGGCCGCGGAGCTGGCCGGGGAACACGACGACTGGGCGTTCGTGAACGTCAACGTCCGGCCGTTTTACGCCGAGGGCTCCAAGACGCTCGGCTTCGAGATCGCCGAGCAGCTTGGCTGGCGCATTCCCGAGCAGGTCGTGGTGCCGATCGCCTCCGGCGCGCAGCTGGTCAAGATCGACAAGGGCTTCTCCGAGCTCGCCGAGCTCGGCTTGGTCGAGCAGTCGAAGTGGCGAGTGTTCGGCGCGCAGGCCACCGGCTGCTCGCCCGTCTCGCAGGCGTTCGCCAACGGCTGGGACGTGGTCAAGCCGGTGCGGCCGGACACGATCGCCAAGTCGCTGGCGATCGGCAACCCGGCCGACGGCCCGTACGTGCTGGACGTGATCCGCCGTACCGGCGGGTCGATCGCGGACGTCTCCGATGAGGAGGTGGTGGCCGCCATCCAGCTCCTCGCCCGGACCCAGGGCATCTTCGCCGAGACCGCGGGCGGCGTCACGGTCGGCGTCTTGCGCAAGCTGCTCGCGTCTGGCCAGCTCGACCCGGATGCCGAGACGGTCATCATCAACTCCGGTGACGGCCTGAAGACGCTGGACGCGGTGGCGGCGGCAGTGGTCGTTCCGCGGGCGATCTCGCCGACGCTGGACGCCTTCCAGGCCGTGTTCGGGGAGCGGTGAGGCGTGGTTAACGTGCGCGTCCCCACTATCTTGCGGTCGTATACAAGCGGCGCTGCCGAGGTCGGCTGCCAGCCGGGAACGCTGCGGGAGGTCATCACCTCGCTGGAGGCTGCCTACCCGGGGATCGGCGGACGGCTCCTCGATGACGGTGGCAAGCTGCGGCGATTCGTTAATGTCTATGTCAATGAGGAGGACGTTCGGTTCGCCGGCGGGCTGGACGCGTTTGTGCCGGAAGGCGCGCACGTCTCGATCATCCCTGCGGTCGCCGGCGGCGCGTGATAGCGACGCGATAGCGGAACCTGTTCTCATCAGGCGATACGGCGCTTGGAATTGCGCTGAGCGTTGCCGCGATTGCTGTGTATCTGGCGTCAAGTGCGCTCCACACACGGTAAGGTCGTTTCGGTCGCCGCCGGCAAGGCGAGTGTGAGTGCGAGAGCGTGCGCTGCACGGTACAAGCGGTGGACGATACACGGGTTCCGCGGTTGCAAGGGCGGGGCTCGAAGCCCGAGCAGCAGTTAGGGAGTTGTTTGGAATGGCTCAGGGCACCGTCAAGTGGTTCAACCCGGACAAGGGGT
>JAICUO010000422.1 GCA_025935815.1 Streptosporangiaceae bacterium | reverse complement strand
TGGCGGTAGCTGCGGGTGTGTCCGGGGCCACGGTGACGTTCGCGGGACGGCCGCTCGCGTCATGATCATCGCGAGTGCCGTCAGTTATGCCGCGATACGCGGCATAACTGGCGGCACTCGCGGCGGGCCGGGGGCTCGGGGGGGGCGGTCGGCGGGTGAACCGGATGTTCCGCGCATTTTGGATGCCCATGCGAACATCATGGTGATCTCCGTGCTGGAACGCCGCGGTGGGATCGGCCTGCGCCGCGCGCTCGGCGCTACCCGGCCAGCCGCCAAGGCCGCCCGCCGCCCGCCCGCCGAAGCCCTCCGCGTCCCCTGACCCCCGCTACCCCCGCCGAGTTATCAGCCGCCGAAACGGCTGGCGGGCTGGGGCGGGCCGTGCTGGGCACGGTTCGCGCGGATTCGCTGGCGGCGCTGGATGATCAGGTAGATCAGTGCCACCGCCAGGCAGGCCGCGGTGATGCCGAGGCCTGCCTGGCCGTTGTTCAGCATGGATACCAGCAGGCCGACCAGGCCGCCGACCACCCAGGACAGCTGGTGCAGGGTCTCGGAGACGGCGAAGGCCGAGGAGCGGACGTCCTCGCTGATCTCGCGCTGCACGATCGAGTCCTGGGCGAGCTTGGCCAGGCCAGTGCCGAGCGCGGCCACGAACGCCACGATGAGCGCCGCGCCGAAGCCGAAGAACCACGCGCAGCCCGCGGTGACCACCGTCGCGATGCCCAGCATGATGAACAGCAACATCTCCGGCGCCCGCGAGCCCACCAGCGAGCCGATGCCCATGGCCACCAGCCCGCCGGCCGCGGCGGCGGCCACCATGCCGCCCAGCGCGACGTTCTGCGAGACACCAAAGTGCCCGGTGCGCAGCAAGAACGCCAGGAAGAAGATCATGTAACCCGACAGCGCGCGCAGCACCGCGTTGCCGCGCATCGCCTCGGCGACGATCGGGCCCACGCTGCCCAGCGTGCGCAGCGCCCGTATCCGCGACCCGCCCGCGGCCGGCTCCTCCAGCGGGCGCGTGTTATTCGGCCCCGGCGGGCGCCCCTCCCGGGAGCGGTCCGCCGCACGCCCCGCACCGAAGCCACCGGGCGTACCGAAGCCACCGGGCGCACCGAGGTCACTAGGCCCCACGGGCGCCCCCGGCGCGGCGGCGGGCGCGTCCACCTGGCCGGGCAGGCGCAGCGCCAGGATCGCGCCCAGGAAGTAGATGATCGTGGCCGCCCGCAGCACCCAGGCGGCGCCGGCCGACCAGGAGACTCCCGCCGCGATCGGGGCGGCGACCGCGGACGCGATCAAGGCGATCAGCGCCGACCGCGCGTTCGCGGCGACCAGCGTGATCTCGGCGGGCAGCAGGCGCGGCGCGATCGAGGCGCGCACCACCCCGTAACACTTTTGCAGCACGAGCACGCCGAACGCCGCCGGCAGCAGCGTCACCGGGTCGGTGATCGCCGCGGACATCCCCCACACCAGCAGGGCGCGGGCGGCGAGCGTCCCGGCCAGCAGGTACTTGCGCCCCTGCTGCACGCGGTCCAGGGCCGGGCCGATAACCGGCGCCAGCAGGGCGAACGGCGCGATCGTGACGAGCAGGAACAACGCCACCCGGCCCCGCGCCTGGTCAACCGACGTGCTGAAGAAGATCGTGCCGGCCAGCGAGACCGCGACGAACGCGTCGGCGATGCTGCCGGTCGCCGTCAGCTCCGTCAAGGTCGCCAGCCCGGTCCGGTCGGCCCCGGAGGCGCCGGTCACGCGGTGAACGCCCCGGCCCGCCGCCGACGTCACGCGCCTGGTGGCCCCCGCTGCCCGCCGGGATCCGGCCAGCGTCGCGCGTCCCGTGGCCCTAGGCCACCTCAGCGCGTCGGACATCTGCACGTACCCAGTATCCTTGCTTCGCGGCCCTGCGACGAGCCTTGGGCGATAACCTGGCCCGCCGGACTCTTGGGGCAGTCCGCTTACGGGAGCGAAATTGGCAGTTGTAAGCACCGTCCGCAGTCGGAGCAAGGAACCAGATCAGCTCTGCGCGGACGCCGTAGACCTGGCCCGCGAGGCGCTGACTACCCCGGATGATTCGGTCCCGGGGAACGGCGGACTCGGCGGCGCGGCTCGCGTGCGCCCCGAGTTCGTCGGGGAGCACCTCGAGGCCGTGGCAATAGGCGACCGTGTCGTCACGCACTTGTTCGCGTGCCTGGATCGCGCCTACATCGGGTGGCGCTGGGCGGTGACAGTGGCCCGGGCGCCACGCTCGAAGATCATCACCGTCGACGAGAGCGAACTGCTGCCCGGCCCGGATGCGCTGCTCGCCCCGGCCTGGGTGCCGTGGCACGACCGGCTCCGGCCGGGGGACGTCGGCATCGGCGACCTGCTGCCGGCCAGTGCCGACGACGAGCGGCTGGTCCCGTTCGTCACGCTGGACGGGGACGACGCCGTCACCGACTGGTTCAGCCCCCATGCCGATTCCGAGGACCAGGACGCCGGCCCCGCCGAGCCATCGGAACTGCCCGCGCCGGGCCGGGTCCGGGCGTTGTCGGCCTACGGCCGCGATGACACGGCCGACCGCTGGTACGACACCGATCACGGCCCGCGCACCCCGCTGTCTCATGCCGCGCCCGCGCACTGCATCAGCTGCGGCTTCTTCATCCCGCTGAGCGGTGGCCTGGGCCGCGTCTTCGGTGCCTGCGCGAACGCCTACGCGCCCGATGACGGGCGCGTGGTGTCGGCCGATCACGGCTGCGGCGCGCACTCGGAGTCGATCAGGAGCGGCGGCGCCACGCTGGTGGCCACCCCGGTGATCGACGAGTTCGGCTATGACCTGGTCGAGCTGCCGGGCGTCTCGGTGGAGGAGACGGTCTTCGAGCCGTTGTCCCGCGAGGTGTACCCCGACGCGGGGCCGGAGGCCTGACCCGCGGGGTCAGCCTGGCCCGCTGTGCTGGGCTGGCCTCCGGTACTGGCCTGCCCCCCGGTGGCGGCCGTCTCGGCCGCGTGCCGGGCGGCGTCCCGGGCCCGGTTCCGCTGCAGCACGGGCACGTACCACAGCCCGAAAACGCCCATCGCGACGCCGGTGCCGCACGTCCATACCCACCATCGCTGGCCGGCAGGCAGCACGCCGACGGCCAGCAAGATAAGCGTGACCACCAGCGCGATCGCCCACGCCGCGGTGATCAGGCTGGTCACGACCTGGTCGTTAGCCTCCCGGGGCGGCGCGGGCCGATGGGCATGGCTGTCCCGCTGCGCGCTCGCCTGCGGGTTTCCGGTCACCTCAACAGGCTACCGGCTTAAGGACTGGCTCAGCTTCTCCAGGATGGGTGCCGCCGCCCGCAGGGTCGCCAGCTCATCGGGGGACAGCTCCTGCAGCCGCTGGGCCAGCCAGGCTTCCTTGCGGCGGCGTACCCGGGTGACGAGCGCGCGGCCCTCGGCGGTCACGGTGAGGATGACTTGCCGGCGATCGGTCGGGTGCGCCGATCGCTGCACGAGGTTGCGCTCCTCGAGGACGGCGATCACCCGCGTCATCGACGGGGGCTGAACCTTCTCGTAGTCAGCCAGCTCGCCCGGGGTCATCGCCTGATGCCGCTCCAGGGCGGCCAGCGCGGCCAGCTGGATGTCGGACAGGGCGGTTTCCGGACCGCCTACCCCAACCCGCTGCTCTACCCGCAAGCGTCGCGCCAACCGGCTGACCGAGATCCGCATCGCGGTCGCCAGCCCAGCGTCGGTTCGGGTACCTACCTGCGACATCTATCAAGTACACCATGCGCGGAGGGCCACCATAAGGCCGTGGATTACAACGATAGCGTGTCTTAAGCCAATACCCAGGCGGCGCTTAACCGCGTTTGGCGGCCTGCAATCGGTACGTCTGCAATGTCTCATACCTAGGTACCCCCGACGCGCCCTCGTTCAGGTGACTGCGGATCAGGTGCATCGCCTCCGCCTGCCAGGCAGGGCTCGCGTAGCCCTCCAGGCCGGCGATCACCGGCGACAGGTCGGCGGGCGCGCGGCACCGGGCCAGCGTCAGGTGCGGACGGTAGTGCCGTCCGGCATCCGGCGGCGGGACGCCCGCCCGCCGGGCGCCCGCCGCGACGGTCTGCGCCAGTTCGCCCAGCGCGCGCCGGTCCCCGGCCAGCCCGGTCCACAAGACGGTCGCCCGGCGGGGGGACGGGAAGGCTCCCGCGCCGCGAAAAGACAGCCCGAACGCCGCGTGCCGCCGCGCCCCCCGCTCCAGCCGGGGCAGCAGCCGTTCCCGGGACGCCTCGCTCACCTCGCCGAGGAAGGCCAGCGTGACGTGCCAGGAGTCGGCCGAAGCCCAGCGCAGGTCCGCGTGCCGCGCGCGAAACGGGGCGCACGCCGCCGCCAGGTCCGCGATCACGGCATCCGGCGGCGCCAGCGCGACGAACAGCCTCATCAGCGCACTACCCTAAACGGGTGAGCCCGGTTCCCCGGTGGGTGCTGCCAGCGGTGCTGGCACTGCTCATCCTCGTGGTGGTCATCGGCGCGCTCGTCCGCTAATCCGATCTGCCCGACCACGTAGTCGATGCACTCGGTGAGCGCGGCGACGTCGCCGGGGTCGACCGACGGGAACATCCCGATCCGCAGCTGGTTGCGGCCCAGCTTCCGGTACGACTCAATGTCCACGAGCCCGTTGTCCCGCAAGATCGCGGCGACCTCATCCGCGCTGATCGCGTCGGCGAAGTCGACGGTGCCCACGACAGGGGACCTTTCCGTCCGGTTGGCCACGAAAGGTGCCGCGAATTCCGATCGCTCGGCCCACCCGTAAAGATGTTCGGCCGAACGGCCGGTGCGTTCCCGTGCCCATGCCAGCCCGCCCCGCGCCAGCAGCCAGTCGACCTGCTCGGCGAGTAGCACCAGGGTGGACACCGCCGGGGTGTTGTAGGTCTGGTCCTTGACCGAGTTGTCCACCGCGATCTTCAGGTTCAGGAAGTCCGGGACGTAACGGTCGCTGGCCGCGATCTGGTTGATCCGTTCCAGCGCGGCCGGGGACAGCAGCGCCAGCCACAGCCCGCCGTCGGCGCCGAAGGCCTTCTGCGGGGCGAAGTAGTACGCGTCGACCTCGCCCGGGTCCACCGGCAGCGCGCCGGCCCCGCTGGTCGCGTCAACCAGGACCAGCGCGCCCGGATCGGCGCCGGCCGGGCGGCGCAGCTCCATGCAGACGCCGGTCGAGGTCTCGTTGTGCGTGAAGGCGTACGCGTCCACGCCGTCCTCGGCCTTGGCCACCGGGTGCGTGCCCGGCTCCGCGGACAACACGGTCGGCGCGGCCAGCCATGGGGCCCGGTGCGTGACGGAGGCGAACTTCGCCGAGAACTCCCCGAACGACAGGTGCTGTGACTTCTCCCTGATCAGCCCGAACGCCGCCGCGTCCCAGAACGCGGTGGTGCCTCCGTTGCCAACTGCCACCACGAAGTCGTTGGGGAGGGAAAAGAGCTCGTGCAGCCCGCTGCGGACGCGTCGCACTACGGCCCGCACGGGTGACTGGCGGTGCGAAGTGCCCAGCTCGCTGGCCGTGGCGAGCGCGGCGACTTGCTCGGCGCGGACCTTGGTAGGGCCGCTGCCGAAGCGGCCGTCAGCCGGCTTGATGTGGTCGGGGAGGACGATGCTGGTCACCGCACTAGGGTAACTCCCGTGGACGTATCAGACCTCGACCCCTGCCCGATGAAGCAGTTCGCCAAGTGGTTCGCCGATGCCGCCGCCGCTGGCCTGCCCGAGCCGAACGCCATGGTGCTGGCGACGATCGGCGACCGGCCGCACGCGCGGACCGTCCTGTTGAAGGCGCATGACGCCAGCGGCTTCACCTTCTACACCAACCGGACCTCGCGCAAGGGCAACGATCTGGCGGCTGACTCGCGGTGCTGCGCGGTGTTCCCGTGGTACGCACTGGGGCGGCAGGTGACCGTCGAGGGGTCGGCGCGCCCGCTGTCGATGGCGGAAAGCGAGCCGTACTACCGCTCGCGGGCGTGGCGCTCGCAGATCGGCGCGTGGGCGAGCCGGCAGTCGCGGGTGCTGGCCTCACGCGCGGAGCTCGACGACCGGGTCACGGAACTTGAGCGGCGCTGGCCAGAGGGGTCGCAGGTTCCCATGCCGGACTTCTGGGGCGGTTACCTGATAACGCCGGACACTGTGGAGTTCTGGCAGTCCGGCGGGAACCGGCTGCATGACCGGCTGCGCTACCGGCGGGCTGCCGGGGCCTGGGATATCGAAAGGCTGTCACCTTAAGCATTTCCCCAGGGAGGTTGCGCGACCGCGTAGCATCTCTTCTTAGGAGGAAAGTGCAGTGACTGCCCATGGGCTTATCGACACGACGGAGATGTACCTCCGCACGGTCTTCGAGCTTGAGGAGGAGGGCATCGTCCCTCTTCGGGCCCGGATCGCGGAGCGCCTGTCGCAGACGGGGCCGACCGTCAGCCAGACCGTCGCGCGCATGGAGCGCGATGGGCTGCTGCACGTGACCGGCGACCGGCAGCTTGCCCTCAGCGATACCGGGCGGGCGCTGGCCACCCGGGTCATGCGCAAGCACCGGCTTGCCGAGTGCCTGCTGGTGGATGTCATCAGGCTGCCCTGGGAAGAGGTGCACATCGAGGCGTGCCGGTGGGAGCACGTGATCTCGGAGAGCGTCGAGCGGCGGCTGTTTGAGCTGCTTGGCCGCCCCGAGCGGTGCCCGCACGGGAACGTCATCCCTGGCCTGGTTGAGCTCGCCGCCGGGTCGGCGCCGTCGGATGTCACGCCGAGTGGCATCCTGGACGGCACTCCGGGCACCGTCGCGGATGGCGCCGCCGGTATCGCCTCGCCGGACTGGACGCGTGACCAGGCCATGACGGACGTGACGATCGCGGGCAGTGACGCGGGTGTGCCCGCGGTCGTCTCCCGGATCAGCGAGCAAATTCAGAGTGATCTCGTTCTGATGCTTAAACTCAAGCGCGCCGGGATACAACCCGGACGCGAGGTCTTGCTCGGGTCGGTCAAGGGCGGTGTTCGG
>JAICUO010000497.1 GCA_025935815.1 Streptosporangiaceae bacterium | reverse complement strand
GCGCGCGCGCCGCGCGGCGCTCCGCGATCGCCGGCCTGGGAGCGGCGGTCCTCGCCCGCGCGGTCGGCGACTCCGCGGGCGCGGGCGGTCCCGCCTGGCTGACCTGGGTCGGGCCGCTGGGCTGGACGGAGATGCTGCGGCCGTTCGACGGCGAGCGGTGGTGGGTGCTGGCCTTGCCGCTGGCGGCGTTCGCGGCCGGGACCTGGCTGGCGTTCACGCTGGCGGCCCGCCGTGACCTGGGCGCGGGGCTGCTCCCTGACCGGCCCGGCCGGCCGGCGGCGTCCGCCGCGCTGCGCGGGCCGGCCGCGCTCGCCTGGCGGCTGCAGTGGCCGTCGCTCGCCGCCTGGTCGGCCGGGTACGCGATCTTGTTCGCCGTCTGCGGGGCTGCCGCCGTCGGCATCGGCCAGCTCGTCGGCACCAGCGGGGGCTTGCGCGCCGAGTTCACCCGGCTCGGCGGACAGGCCGCGATCGTCAACGCCTACCTGGCCGCGCTGATGCTGCTGGCGGGCCTGGGCGCGGCCGGGTACGCGGTCATGGCAGTGCTGCGGCTGCACGCCGAGGAAGGCGGCAACCTGGCCGACCCGGTGCTGGCGGGAGCCGTCGGGCGAGTGCGCTGGGGGCTGTCGCACCTGATGGTCGCCGTCGCCGGGACGGCGCTTTTGCTGGCCATCGCCGGGGCGGCGACCGGCCTGGGCTACGGCATCCGGGCCGGCGGAACCGGGCACCAGGTCGCGGCCATGCTTGGCGCCGGCCTTGCCCAGCTCCCCGCCGCGCTCGTGATCGCCGGGATCGCGATGGCCGCGTTCGGCCTGGTCCCGCGCGCCTCGGTGGCCGCCGGGTGGACGGCCCTGGGCCTGGCCGTCGCCTTGAACCTGTTCGGCACGGCCCTCCAGCTGTCCCACTGGGTGCTGGACGCCTCGCCGTTCACCCACGCCCCGCGCCTGCCCGGCGCCTCGCTGAGCGCCGCCGCGCTGGCCTGGCTATCCGGCGCCGCGCTGGCCCTGTGCGCCCTCGGCCTGTCCGCCCTCCGCCACCGCGACATCGCCTAACGCGCCGGCAGCGTCCCCCGCCGGGGGTGAGTAGCGGCCGGTTAGGGTTTCCTGGTGGGCGTAAACGTCAATTTGGAGGAGCTGGACACCGATCCGCATCCCGTGCTGGCGCGGCTGCGGGCGCGATCGCCTGCCTGCTGGGTGCCTGAGGTGGGCGGGTGGCTGGTGACCGGGTACGCGGCGGCGGCCGAGGTCCTGATGGACGCGGTGAGCTTCACCGTCGACGACCCGCGGTTCACGACGGCGCGGGTGACCGGCGCGAGCATGCTGTCGCTGGACGGGGAGCGGCACGCGCGGCACCGGGCCGCGTTCGCGCGGGCGTTCCGGCCGGCCGACGCGCGGGCGTGGCTGGGCGATTTCATCCGCGCCGAGGCGGCCCGCCTGGCCGCCCGGATCCGCCCCCAGGGGCAGGCCGAGTTGCGGACGGCGTTCGCGGGGCCGCTCGCGGCCGCGGTGATGGCGCAGGCGCTCGGCCTGACGTCGGTCGGGATCACGCCGGGCACCGTGCTGGCCTGGTACCGCGATATCGTCGCGGCCGTCACCGATCTCCCGGCGGGCGATCCGGCGCCCGCCGGCCCGGCAACCGTCCCGGTCGCGTCGTTCGCGGAGCTGGCGGCGGCCGTGCGGGCGGCGATGGATTCCGGGCGTGCTCCGCTGCTGAGCGAGGCCGCCCAGCCGGGCGGGCTGCACGCGGGCGAGGTGACCGCGAACGCGGCGGTCGTCTTGTTCGGTGGCATCGAGACCACCGAGGGCATGATCGGCAACGCGGTGCTGGAAATGCTCCGCCAGCCAGGGGCTGAGCTCGGCTTGGGGTTGAGCCGAGCGGGAAGCGCAGCGCTGGGCCCGCGAGGGTGGGATCTTGACCTTGTCCCCGGGCTTGTCGAGGAGTCGCTGCGGATCGAGCCGGCCGCCGCGGTCGTCGACCGGTACGCCACCCGGGACGTGCCGCTGGCGGGCGCGGGCATCCGCGCGGGTGACCTGGTGCGCGTATCGCTGGCCGGGGCGAACCGGGACCCGGAGATCTTCGCCGACCCGGACCGCTTCGACCCGCGCCGCCCCGAGGCGGCCCGGCACCTGGCGTTCGCGCGCGGCCCGCACTTTTGCATCGGCGCGCACCTGGCCCGGCTGGAGGCGGTGACGGCCCTCACCGCCCTGATCGCCGGCCTGCCCGGCCTGCGCCTGGATCCTGGCTGCCCCGCCGAGGTCCGCGGCCTGGTCTTCCGCAAGCCCGGCGAGCTCCGCGTCCGGTGGGACTAGCCGCAGTGCCGGGTCGCTGGCGTCCTCCGGTGGTTGCCACGCAGGGCGCTGACGGCGCGTTCGGGATGGAAGGGCAGGCCCGCCGATTGGCGTTCCAGAAGTTGGCCCCCCCTTGCCGCATGTGCCTTTCACGCCGCCGGTAAGAGCCGGGCCGCCAGGCGGGCGCGCGCGGTGACCAGCGACGGGCCGTACCAGGTGAGGTCGCGGCCGGAGACCAGGGCGACGCGGCGGCCGGGGAACGCCTCCGGGCCGTCGGTCCCGGTGAACACGTAGGGCTCGTCGGGGAGCACGACGACCTGAGGGTCGCGGGCGAGGATGTCGGCCAGCTCGACGCGCGGGTAGCGTTCGGGGTGGCCGGCGTAGGCGTTGTCCAGGCCGAGCCGGGCCGCCAGGTCGCCGGTGAAGGTGTCGGAGCCGACGACCATCCACGGGTCGCGCCACACGCAGATGACGGCGCGCGAGCGGCTCGCCGGCGCGGGCGCCGCCCACGCGTCGGTGGCCTGCTCCAGCCAGCCGGGCACCGGCCAGCCGAGGCCGTCGGTGAACATCCGGCGCATCGACGCGAGGGATTCGGGTACCGAGCGGATCACGGTCACCCACACGTCCACCCCGGCCCGCCGGAGCCGGTCGACGTCCAGGCGGCGGTTCTCCTCCTGGTTGGCCAGCACGATGTCCGGCCCCAGGGCCACGATCGCGGCGACGTCGGGGTTCTTGGTGCCGCGGACCCGGGGCACGTCCAGGTCGGCCGGGTGGGTGCACCACTGGGTGGCCCCGGCCAGCGCCTCCCGCCGGGTAGCGGCGATCGCCTCGGTCAGCGACGGCACCAGCGAGACCACCCGTTCCGCCGGGCGCGTGGCCCGGACCGGGAACCCGAGGTCGTCGAGGCGCTGCACGCCTCCAGGCTAGCGGCCAGGCGTGCGGCCGAACTCCGCGCGCACGCCCCGCCGTCCGCGACGGCACCCGGTTGACAATTAATCCACGCACACATAGTCTCTGCACAGATTAGTTCGCCGACGAGCAGGGGAGCCGCTGATGCAGCCACGGACGGAGCCGACGTTCTGGGCGCGCGTGCCCGCCGGAGGATGGACGGTCGGGGTCTGGGCTGGCCCGGACGGCCACACAATGGCCGACGTGACGAGCTCCCGCGGGGCGCTGGCCTACCTGACCTCGTCGGGCACCGGGCGGGCGGGCTTGTCGATTGACGCGGGCTGGGCCGGTTGCGGGGCCGGCCCCGACGGGAAGCGGCAATGGTGGGCGCTCGCCATCGGCCACGCCTCGGCCGGACTGAGCCAGGTGGTGTCCTTCGGCCGCCGCGCCAGCGGGCGGCGCATCGAGCGGATGACCTTGCCGTCCGAGGCCACGTCCGGCCTCTGGCTGGTGCACGACGGGCTCTGGATCGCCGCCGCCGTCGGGCGCTACACCCACGTGCGGCTGACCGCGCAGTCCACGGAGCACATCCAGGCCCTGGACCTCGTAACCGAGTAGCGGGCAGTCGGTACGGTCTACGCATGACGCTCTACCCCGGCCCGGATTCCAGCCCCGGCTTCCTGCTGTGGCGGGTCACCCTGCACTGGCAACGGCTCGTCACCGAAGCGCTGCGGCCCTTCAACCTGACGCACGTCCAGTTCGCGCTCCTCAGCAGCGCGTGGTGGCTCAGCCGCGCCGACCGTGACGGCCAGGACGGCCAGGACGGTCCGGAGGGGAGCTCTCCGAACCAGCTGGCCATCGCCGCCCAGGCCGGCACGAACGTCAAGATGACCTCCGAGGTCTTGCGCAAGCTGGAGGACAAGGGCCTCATCGTCCAGCGGACCGACCCGGGTGACCGGCGCGCCAAGTCGGTGACGATCACCCCGGAGGGCATCCGGCTCGCCGAGCAGGCCGTGGTGGCGGTCGAGCGGGTCGACGCGGCCTTCTTCAGCGCCGCGCCCTCCTCGGTCGTCGGCGCCCTCCAGGCCCTGGCCCGCTTCGACCCCCCGTGATCACCGGCCCGGCAGCAGCGTCCCGAGGCTGACCGCGTTGGCCATGACCTGGTATCCCGCGTCGTTGGGGTGCAGGTTGTCGCCGGAGTTGTAGGCCGGGTTCAGCGCCAGCGGGTCGGCCGGGTCTCGCATCACCTTGTCGAAGTCGATGACGCCGTCCCACGCCCCGCGCAGGCGGATCCACGCGTTCACCGCCTCCCGCTTGGCCTCCCCCGCCGCCGTGTAGTAGGCGGCGCCCTTGAAGGGCAGCAGGGTCGCGCCGATGACCTTCAGGCCGCGGGCGCGGGCCTGCGCGATCAGCTGCCGGTACCCGGCGATGACCTGGGCCGCGCTGACATCGGTGACCGGGTTGTAGATCGGATTCGGCGGCAGGGCGCTGAACCCGAAGTCATTGATCCCGATGAGCACGATGACGTCGCGGACGCCGGGCTGGTCCAGCGCGTCCCGCTCGAACCGGGCCACGGCGTTCACGCCGCAGCACAGCGAGTCGTTCAGCACCCGGTCGCCGCTGATGCCCTCATCGGCCACCGACAGCGCCGGTCCAGGCCGGGCCGCCAGCCGCCGGGCGAGGTCATTGGGCCAGCGGGCGTTCGCGTTCACCGTGGACTGGAATCCGTCGGTGATCGAGTCGCCGAACGCCACCACGGTGCCCGCCGCCCCCGGTGACCGCACGATGACGTCGCTGACGTAGTACCAGGACTGGCTGTCAGTGGTGAACGCGCCCGCGCCCGCGTCGCCGGCGTGGTCCCCGCTCCCCGATACCCAGTTGTCCTGCTGCGCGTCCGAGTGGATGGTCGCCGCCCCGGTCTGCCCGGGCAGGTACACGCTGACCGCGAGGTCAGTCAGGGCCGGCACGCGCATGGTCACCGGGTCGCTCAGCGCCTGGGCGCCCGGTGGTATCTCGATGGAAGAGCTTCCGCCGAACGATACCCGGGCCACTGTGCCTGCCCGCACCGCCGCGCCGCTCCCGGCGATGGCGAGGGTCACGTGCCCCACCCGCAGCGGGCTGGTGCCGAAGACGTTCGTCAGCACGACGCGGGCGGCGTTCCCGCCGGCGGACGTGAACACGATGTCGCGCACGGTCTGGTTGTCGAACCCCGTCGCGGACAGCGTCCCGGGCACCGCGACCTGCGGGCTGGCACTCCACGTGGTCACCCACGGCCCCCCGCCCGGGTGCGCGGGAGCCGCAGCGGCCGGGGCCGCGACCGCCCGCTGCGCGCTGGCCGTCGCGGGAGCGCCGCTCGCCAGCGCCAGCGCGACGGCGGCGCCCGCCGCGGCGACGGCCAGGGCAGTGCCGGACCGGGCGGTGCCCCGGCGGCTCCTCAGATCTCTAATCATGTCGGCTCTCCTCGCTGGCCAGCCACTAGGCTAATCACCTCATTACTAACACCGTCGCGCGGTGCTGGCCAGCGCCAATCCCGTCAGGCGCCGATCGCGCGGAAGCCCTCGCGCCAGGTCGGGTAGCGAAGGCTCCAGCCGAGCTCCTTCTTCGCCCGCGCGTTGGACGCGCCCCGCGCCTCGGTCATCATGGACAGGCCCGCGCCCATGACGAGGCGGGCAGCCCATTCGGGAAAGCGGCGGGGAGGCTTCGCGCCGATCGCGGCGGCGAGCGCGGGCAGCCAGTCGCGCGCCGGGGCCGGCTCGTCGTCGGTGACGTTGTAGATGGCCGGCCCGCCGGCGCCCTCCAGCGCGAGCACGGTCGCGGCG
>JAICUO010000769.1 GCA_025935815.1 Streptosporangiaceae bacterium | reverse complement strand
TAGACCGCCCTTCGCCTAGACGCCCATGACCACGATCGGGGTGGTGGTGGGGGCGCTCGACCCGCCGGCCGGCTCGACCGTCACGCCGACCTTGTCGCCCGGCCTCAAGCCGGAGGCCAGCACGGGCGCAGTCTTGTCACCGGTGGCCGGCGGCAGCAGGCCCGCCCGCCGGGCATTGCCCGGGCCGAGGAACCACAGCTCGTAGACCTTCCGCGGTGGCAGGGAGGCCAGCCCGGAACTGGTGAAGACCATCGTCCCCTGGCGCACCGAAGCGACAACGGTCGCCGTGCCGCCCGCCGAGGTCGCCTCCGACGTGATCTGGGCATCCGGGGCGGCGAGGACCGCGGCGATGGCCGCATTGCTCGCCTGAGCCGAGTCCAGCTGGTGCTGGGTGTTGATCGTGACCACGCTGAGCGCCGCCGCCGCGGCCAGGCCGGCCGCGCCGACGCCCACGGCCAGCCGCGGAATCCACGCGGAGCGCGGGGCCGTCGACCGCCGGGGCGCTGGCTGACCCGCCTCGCGCGCCGAGCGCGCGGATCGCCCCTGGACGGTCACCGGGGGCAGCTGCCTGGTCACCGCCGCGGCCGCCAGCACCCGGTCCTTCAGGGCCGGCGGCGGCTCGCTGGCCGCGGCCATGCCCATCGCGGTCACGGCGGCGGTGAAGCCGCGGACCTCATCCGCGCAGGCCCGGCAGCCCCGCAGGTGCCGTTCGAAGCGGTCCCGCTCCTCGCCCGCCAGGGCGTTGAGGGCATAAGCCCCGGCCAGGGAGTGCAGCTCCTGGTCACGGCGCGGCAAGAACTTCACCAGGCCACCCCCAGGCAGTCTCGCATCCGGATGAGGCCATCGCGGATTCGTGTCTTAATGGTGCCCAAGGCGACGCCCAGCAACTCGGCGACCTGCGGATAGCTGTATCCCTTGTAGAAGGCGAGCGTGACCGCCTCTCGCTGGAGGTCGGTCAGCCCGTCCAGGCAGCGGCGCACCCGCTCGGCTTCCAGGGACGCCTCCACTGTCTCGGCGACTTCGTCGGCGGGCGCCGGGTCCGGGACCGCGGCCGCGCGCGGCTCGCGCGCGGCCGCGGCCGTCTCCGAGCGCACCCGGTCAACGGCACGGCGATGCGCGATCGTTAGCATCCAGGATCCCGCGCTGCCGCGCTTGGCGTCGAAGCGGGCCGCGGTCCGCCAGACCTCCAGGAGCACCTCCTGGGTTACCTCTTCGGACTGGGCGGGGTCGCGAAGCACCCGGCGGATCAGCCCGTAGACCGGTCCGGCCATCCGGTCGTACACCGCCTCGAACGCGGCCTGGTCTCCCCGGGCGACCCGGATGAGCATGGCGTCCAGGTCAAGCGCGGGATCGCTGCGCTCCAGGGGACCGGGGTCCACCGGGCCCGGCGCCGATGGCGAGGACGGCATTCTATAGACCTCCACGCGGGGCATTCGCAGCCGCGGCCCGCATGGACTGGTTCATGACCGAACGAAACGCCGCCCCCTCCGCCATGCCAGGATTCTACGAAGATTCCCGGGGGCGGCCATGGTGCATCCACGCTTATCGCAGCACGGGCTTGTTACGGTTGGCACATGTCGTTCGCTGAGGCCACTGACCGGATGACCATCGACGAGCTGCGGCGCCGCGGCAGCCTCAAGTGGACGCGCGGCGGCTCCGGGGTGCTCGGGGCGTTCGTCGCGGAAATGGACTTCGGCACCGCTCCCGTGGTCGAGGCGGCCCTGCGGGCGGCCATGGAGCGCCAAGAGTACGGGTACCTCAGCGATCAGGCGTCAGCCGACCTCAGCCGGGCATGCGCGGACTGGCAGCGCGCGGCCTACGGATGGGCGGCTGACCCGGCGCGGATCTGGCCCGTCGCCGATGTCTTCCAGGCCCTGGTCGCGGCGATCAGGGTATTCTCCCGGCCGGGCAGCCCGGTGATCCTCCCGACGCCGGCCTACATGCCATTCGTCACGCTGCCAGGCCAGCTGGGCCGGAAGGCCATCCAGGTGCCGACGGTGCCCGGGCCGGACGGGCGGCCCACCCTGGACGCCGACGGGATCGACGCGGCGTTCCGGGCCGGCGGCCACCTGCTGGTCCTCATCAACCCAGGCAACCCGGCAGGCCGCGTGTACTCCCGGGATGAGCTGGCAGCCGTCGCGGACGTGGTGGAAAGGCACGGCGGGCGGGTGTTCGCCGACGAGATCCACGCGCCGCTGGTTTACGCAGCCGGTCACCACGTCCCGTACCCGACTGTCTCGGCGGCGGCGGCCGGGCACGCCATCACGGCGGTCTCCGCGTCCAAGGCCTGGAACCTGCCCGGCCTGAAGTGCGCGCAGCTCATCTTGACCAGCGAGGCCGACGTGGCGACCTGGGCAGCTCACTGGCCGCTGTACGAGCACGGCGCGAGCACGCCTGGGGTCCGGGCGAGCATCGCCGCCTACCGGGCCGGGAAGGACTGGCTGGCCGAGGTACTCGCCTACCTGGACGGCAGCCGCCACCTGCTGGCCGACCTGGTCGCCGAGCACCTGCCCGGCGTCGGCTACACCCCGCCTGAGGGCACCTACCTGGCCTGGCTCGACTGCCGGGCCCTCGCGCTCGGCCAGGATGCGCTGCGGCCGCATCCGGCGCCGCCTGTCGACCTGGCCGAGTTCTTCCTGTCCAAGGCCGGGGTGCTGGCCACCGACGGGGCGCTGTGCGGCGAGGCTGGCCGCGGTTTCCTGCGGCTCAACTTCGCGACCCCGCGCCCCGTCCTGACCGAGATGATCCGCCGGATGGGCAAGGCACTCACCAGCTAGGCCGCCGGCCGCGGGGTCAGGCCATGGACTTCGAGCCGTCAAGGGCCTCGCGGATGATGTCGGCGTGGCCGGCGTGCTGGGCGGTCTCCATGGCCATGTGCAAGAACGTGCGGCGAGCGGTCCAGAACACGCCTGGAGGCTGCCACGGCGCGGCCGCCAGCTCGTGCGCGGCGTCCAGGTCCGGGAAGGTGGCGACGAGCTCGTCGGTGTGCTTGGCGACGTCCTCGTACTCCGCGAGCGCCCCGGCGAGGGTCTCGCCGGGCAGCAGCCTGAACCCGTTCGCCCATTCGGCGTAGTCCTCCTCGGTCATCGCCGAGAAGTCGGGCGAGCTGGACGGTCCCTCCGCGATGAAGCGCTGCCAGTTCCGCTCGACCGCGGTGACGTGCTTGATGAGCCCGCCGAGCGTGAGCTCGCTGACCGTGGTCCGCTGCCGGGCCTGCTCATCGGTGATGTCGCGGGTGGTGAACCGCAGGAAGTGCCGGGCCTTCGCCAGCGCCGCCAGCAGGTCCGCGCGCTCGCCGCCGATCGTCGTCGCGTCACTTGAGGTCATGATCTTGCCTTTCCGGTGCGGTGCTTTCAAGTGCAGTGCTTGTCAAGTGCAGTGCCCACAACTGCCGGTCAGGAACTACGCTAGCGGGCATAGCGGTCAGTTTCTGTCCGCTATAGAGGAGACAGTTAAAACATGGCGAACACCAGCTCCCGAACCCTCCGGCTGCTGTC
>JAICUO010000573.1 GCA_025935815.1 Streptosporangiaceae bacterium | reverse complement strand
GTCGCCGGCGATGTCATCGAGCCGAACATTACCTCTTCTGGCAGCGACGACCCGCCCGCGCGCAGGGCGAGCGCCACCGCGATGGCCGCGGGCACGACCAGCGCACCCAGGCACGCCGCAAGCGGCCAGGCCGCCCGGCGCGGGTTCTTGGGCGCGCGGACCGGTGGTGGCGGGCTCTTGGGCACCGGACTCTTGGGCGGCCGGCTTTGGGATAGCGGGCTCTTCGGTGGCGCGTTCCTGGGTGCCGGGCTCTTCGGTGGCGCGTTCCTGGGTGCCGGGCTCTTGGGTGGCGGGGCTAGGGGTGACGGGTCTGGCGGTGACGGCGCCGGGCGGGCGGCGACGGGCCACCCGTCTGGAAGGGTGACCTGGCTGGCTCGCGGGCGGGTCAGCACGGCGGCGCGCACAGGGGGCACAGGGCGCACGGGGGGCACGGGGGGCACAGCGGCGAAGTTCGCGGAAGCCGCGGGTACCCGATCCGGTGGCACTGAGACCGCCTGGTCGGCCGGCCCGGGAACGACGAGATCAGGCCGGGTTACCCGCGAAACTGTACGACGCGACTGCATGACGGCCCCCATTGCGTAACCGGCTGGCCCGCTCCTTCGCGACACGGGCCGCCTCCGTGCGTGGAATTCTGGACCGCCCCGCCCGTACTCAGCGGCTAATTCACGACAGAAAAGAAAATAACTTCAAAACTGGCAAATCCGGGGCATGATTTACGCTCCCATGAACAACGATTATCACTTGAGCGTCATCTATACCAGCATGTCACAGGGGTATCGGCGCTTCCGGCCGCAGGCTGCCGCCGGGCCGGGCAACGGAAAAGTTTGGGTTTGCCGGTGCCACCACCCCGGCAAACCCAAACACATCGAGTCGAATTCGCCTAGCGCGGCGGTGCGGTCTCCGAGGTCGCGGCCGGGCGCGAGACGATGGTGGGCCACGGGGCCGTAGGGGCCAGCGCGGGATCGAGGGCGACCGGGACGGTGGGACGCGCGGTCCCGCTGGGCCACGAGCTGGCGGCCGGGTGGGAGACGGCTGCCGGACGCGGACCAGCGGTGCGGCCCGGGCTCGCGGACGGGTGGGGAACGGCGGTGGGCCAGGGGGCCGTTGGGGCGAGGTCGGCGGGGGTGGCTGGCGGGGCGGAGGAAAGAGGGTGGCTCGCGGCGTGGGCAGGGGCGTGGGCAGGGGCGTGGCGGCGGCCGGCGATTAGCTGCAGGCCGTAGGCCGTCGCCACGCCACCGCAGGCGACGAGGGCGCCGGTGAGCCCGATCACGCTGACCAGGACCGGGGCGATGAGCGAGCCGACCACGATGCCGGCCACGGACGCCGGCAGCGCGAGCCCGTAGGCCCGGCCGAAGACTTCCTCGGGCAGCATGCGCTGCAGCCCGGTCTCGGTCATTATCTCGACGAGGATGGCGCCGGCGCCGCTGACGGCGGCGAGCACGAGCGCGAGGGATCCCCAGCGCGCGGCGGGCAGGGCGAGCATCGACAGCCCGACCAGGCTCATCGCCAGGGCCAGGCCCGGCCGGAACGGAAGCCGCAGCGCCCGCCCGGCCAGCGAGATCCCGACCAGGGCGCCGACGCCGACCGCGGCGAACAGGTAACCGTAGCCGTGCATGCCGAGCCCGGCCTGGTCGGCGACGAGGACGAGCACCACCGTCTGCATGCCGTAGACGACGCTGCAGATCAGGTCCGCGCCCACTAGGCGGATCGCCGCCGGGTGAGCGCGCAGGGCCGCTGCCCCGTCCGTGATCCCGGTGAACACCGACCCGAGCACCGAGGTCACCTGGCCGCCGACCCCGGGGCGGCTGGAGGCGCCCGGCCTGGCCGGGACGGTGAAGGCGCCCGGGGCACGGATGGCGAGCACGCACGCCGCCGCCGCGCCGAACGTCACCGCGTTCACCGCGAACGCGATCGCCGGCGGGCCGAGCAGGAGCAAGACGCCGCCGATGGCCGGGCCGACGATGATGCCGATGCTGGACACCGCCGACCGCGCGGCGTTGGCGCCGGGCAGGTCACCGTCGCGGACCAGCCGCGGCGTGGTGGCGGCGACGCACGCCAGGTACGGGGTGCCCGCGGTGGTGGCCAGCGCGGCGATCACCGGGGCGAGGACAACCGGCAGCCGGGCCGCGACGACCACTGCCAGCCCCAGCATGAGCGTTAGCCGGAGCAGGTCCGAGGCCACCATCACGCGCCGCCGGTCGAACCGGTCGGCGATCACGCCGCCCACCGGCCCGAGGACGACCATCGGCACCACGCGGGCGCCGGTGGCGATTCCGGCCCACAGCACCGAGCCGGTGCGGGTGTACACGACGGTGACCAGGGCCAGGTTGTACAGCCAGTCGCCGATCTGGGAGACCGCCAGGCCGGTGAGCAGTGACCGGAAGGCCGGGTAGCGCAGCGCGGCGCGGAGCGTGCCTTCCGGCGAGTTCGCCATGTTCATCGCGGCCTCCATGACCCGACTGAGGAGTGGTAACTCCACAGTCCGGCTAAGGCCCCCGGCCGCGCATCGGACAGCCGCCGTACGGGGGCGGGCAGCGCGCCTTAGATCCGCGCCTTACCCCCTTACCGGCACTGGTGCTTACCGGCACTGGTGCTTACCGGCACTGCCGTCCAGTCACCGCGCACCTTCGCTGGTCACGCCGAGGCGATGGACAACGGCGGCGGCCTCCACGCGGCCGCTGACCCCGAGCTTGGCGAGGATGTTGGAGACATGCACGCTGGCGGTCTTCGCGCTGATGAACAGGGCCTTGGCTATCTCCGGGTTGGAGTGCCCGGCCGCCACCAGGAGCAGGACCTCCCGCTCCCGGTCGGTGAGGCCGAAGCGGGCGAGTTCGTCGGCCGGCACCGGGAAGTGCCCGCGCGCTGCGGCGGCCGCCGCAGCGTGCTCGGCCGGGCCGGCCACCAGCGGCAGCCGGGTCCTTCGGGTGAATGCCGTGGCCTCGGCCGCGATCGGGGCGGCCCCGAGCTTGTCCGCGAGGGCGTACGCCTGCTGGACCGCGCGCGCCGCCTCCTCGCGGTCGCCGGCGGTGAAGTGCACTTCCGCTAGCCGTAGCAGCGCGTAGGACAGCATGTACGGCTCGGCCGCTCGCCGCCACGCCGCGACGGCCGCCTCCCAGAGGGGGACGCTGTCCTCCCCGTCCGCCCGGGCTTGCTCGGCGGTCACCAGCGCCTGGTATCCCTGCAGGGGCGCCGCCTCGATCTGCATGGTCGCGGCGATCCCGGCGATCTGCGCGCACCGCTGGGCGATCCGGGCCGGGACGTCCTCACGCCGGTCGCGAAACCTGATGGCCTCGTCGGCTTCGACCCGCATCCCCAACCACAGCACCGGCCAGCAGTACCGGGGCATCCACGGGACGATGTCGGCCAGCCCTTCGCTGATGGCCTCGCGGGCCGCGGCGAGGTCCCCGGTGGCCAGCGCGATCATCGCCGCGAGATGCCTGATCGGCAGCGTGAACTGGGCGTCCACCATGTCGCCGATCGTGCGCCGCAGTTCCTTCAGCTCCCGGCGGGCGGCGTCGTAGTCGCCGCGCATGGCGGCCAACTCGGCCCGCAGCTGGTGCAACGTGCCCGCGAACACGCCCTCCGGCAAGGCGCGCAGCCCCTCGGCGGTCATCCGGTCGACCTCCGCCCATTGCCCTAGGCGCAGCAGCGGCTCGGCCTGGTTGCCGATCAGGTAGGAGCCGACCGTGCGGACACCGCCGACGCGGGCCGCGAGCTGCAGCCCCTCGGCGGCGACCTGGGCAGCCTCGGCGTGCCGACCGAACGACTCCAGCGTGTCGGAGTAGTTGATGTAGCCGCGCAGCGCGGTCCACAGGTTGTCGGTCTGCAGGGCCAGCCGGAGTCCCTCGCGAAGGTGGTCCAGGCCCTCTTCGGTGCCTTCGGTGTAGGCGTACATGCCGAGGGTGATCCGGGCGTCGGCCTCCAGGTCGGCCGCCCCGACCGCCCGCGCCGCATCGATCGCCACCCGGGCGGCCTCGACCGCGCCCGGCATGTCGTCGGCGCGCATCAGCGCGGCGGCCAGCGCGGTGAGGACGACCGCGCGCGGCCGGGTCTCCTGGTCCGGGGGCAAGAGCGCCAGCGCCCGCGCCAAGGCGCTGGCCGCCTCCGACGGCTTGCCGCGATCCCGCAAGATGAACGCCGAGCGCTCGATGAGCAGCGCACGGCGCTCCGGCTTGGCGTCGTCCGGCAGTTGCGCGAGCGCGTCGGCGATGAGCGAGTGGGCGCGGTCCAGCGCCCCGTAGCGATAGGCGGCGTCGGCCGCCAGCCGACTCACCTCGACCTGGTCCAGCCCGGTGCGCTGCTCGGCGTCGGCGACCCGGGGCCAGATCTCCAGCGCCCGCTCCAAGTGCCGTAGCGCCTCGGCGGGACCGTAGGCGGCGAGGGCGGCCCGGGCGGCGTCAACCGTGGCGGGCAGCGCGCGCGGCAGGTCCAGCGCCGCGTACCAGTGGTAGGCGAGGGTGGCCGGCAGCGTCGCGGCGTCGCTGGCCAGCCCCGGGTCGCGCTCGAGGGCCTCGCCGTAGGCGGCGTGCAGCCGGACCCGCTCGCCGGGCAGCATGTCCTCGTAAACCGCGTCCCGGGTCAGCGCGTGCCGGAACGTGTACCCGTACCCGCTGGGGTCAACGACGAGCAAGTGGTTGTCCACGGTTTCCCGCAAGGTCGCGTAGAACTCGGCCTCGGGGATGACGGCCACCTGCGCGAGCAGCCGGTCAGACACCACCCGGCCGGCCACCGACGCGGTGCGCAGCACCTTCTGCGCGTCCGCGGACAGCGCGTCCACCCGGCTGAGCAGCACGTCCAGCAGCGACGGGGGCAGGTCGTCGAGGTCCCCGTCGCTGCGCACGACGCCGGCTAGCTCCTCGACCAGGTAGGCGTTGCCGCCGGACCGGTCGAAGACCGCGTCGGCGACGCTCGGGGCCAGGTTCTCCCCCAGGATCGCGGTCAGCTGGGCGGCGACCTCGGCCCGGTCGAACCGGCCCAGCTCGATGCGGTCCACGGTGCGCAGCCGCTCCCAGTTGGTCAGCAACGGCCGCAGCG
>JAICUO010000195.1 GCA_025935815.1 Streptosporangiaceae bacterium | reverse complement strand
GCGCCCCGGGCCATCGCCACGGCCGCCGCCTTGCTGACAACCGGCCCGCTCGGCACGTCGAGGAGGTCGTGCTTGACCGGGCTGGCATAGGCGACGATCCCGCCGCGGAGCCACTCACTCGCCCCCGGGGCTCGCGCGAACGCGCTGGCCAGCAGCCCCCCGGTCAGGGACTCGGCCACCGCCAGCGTGTGCCCGCGGTACCTCAGCGCGGCTCCCACCAGATCGGCATCCCGCTCCCGGCTAAGCTCCATGTCCCTCATAACGGCCGGTGGCTACCCGTGGCCGGCCCGGGCATTCCTCGAGGATTGGAGGGCAGCCAGCCGCCCGCTAGGGCGCGGAAGACGTCTACCAGGGACTGGTGCCCGCCGACGGGCCCGGCATCCAGGTACTCCTGCAACGGACGGCGGACGCCAAGCAGGGCAAGAACCGCATCCACCTCGACCTGCGCACCAGCGACCATTAGGCCTGCCACTGCCCGCGATGGCCGCTGTCATGCCCCGCCGCGGACCGGATGAGGCAGCTACGGATCACCAGGCACCGCGCGGCCAGCACGCGTCGAGGCGACGTGCCGCGATATCGAGGCATGGTTTGGTGCTGGAGGGTAAGGGCAGAAGCCCGGCCAGGAAGGAGATGCCTGATGACGACTCAAGAAACCGGCACCGTGACCGGCACGAAGGACAAGGATTACAACCTGATCTGGTACGTGGAGGCTTGCCTGAGCAACGCGCTGCGCCTGGAGACCTACATCAACGACGCTGCCCGCGAGGGCGACTCCGAGCTCGCCGACCTGTTCCGCAAGGCGCAGGCGGACAGCCGTAAGGGCGCGGAGATGGGCAAGCAGCTGCTGCGTTCGCGGCTCGCCTGACCCGCGAGCCCGCTCGTCACCCGGGCTGAACCCGTGCGGGCGCGGCGGCCACCTGCTGGAAGGCCGTGTCTGGCCGACCTTGGAAGTGGTCATCAGGGAAGCGCCCGCCGCACTGCGCAAGATGCTGCGGCCCGACGTCGGCCTGGCGCTGATCGACCTCGACCGCTCCTGATCGCAGGGTCGTCCGGTGCAGCGGGCGCGGCCGGGACTGCCTGCACCTCCGGGTCGGCAGCACCCACTGCGGCCTGGAGGTTCGCCGGGTTGGACGACCCGGCCTGGACGACCCGGTGCCGGGGCAGCCGCGGGTGGCGAGCGGCAGCGGCCCGAGCCAATCCAGCGGCGAGTTCCATAACGACCGCGGACCTGTCCCCTGATGACCTTCCCTACGAAGATCCGCGCTACCGTCGGCCCTGGCCGAGTACGAGACCCGTTACAACGGGCGGCGACCTCACCGCAGCCGCCAGCTGCCCCGCCCCGGCCCGATCACCCGGTTTCCCAGGAACGGATCAAGCGTCGGCCTGTTCATGGCGGCCTCATCAGCGAATACGAGCAAGTCGCCTGAAAGCCCCGGTCAGGGCTGGTAGCGGGGTTCCGAAACCCCGCATGCCGGTTCCTTCACGATTGCGCGGGTACTGACGGTGCTGGGACGACGCGCCTGCCGCGCGCCAGCCTGGAGAGCCGGCGCGCTCCCGTCGAGCAGTTCCCGCTCTCGCCGGCCCGCCTCAGCCGCGCGGGCACCCGCCGACTCGGCTCGCTGCCGCGCCTGCTGCGCAGCGCCCGGCACGCTGCCGGCACTGCCTGCCACACACATGATCAGTGTCCCACGGCAGGCGCTGGAAGTTAGGGGCGAGCTGGAGGTGAGTCTCACGGGCACCAGGCACCAGAAAGGGGACCGCCCCCATGCCGTGAACGTCGTCCCCGGCGCGTGTAACTCCCGGGCCGGGGTAGCCGGAGCGCATAGCCGCGGTGGGCGCCGCCCGCCGCGGGCTCGCCTGTGAGCCGGGATGTGGCGAGAGGAGGTGATCGGGTTGGCTGCGGGAATTCTGCTCCTGGGGTTTGCCGTCGTGGTGGCGGGCTGCCTGCTCCTGGCGCGTCTGTGCCTGCGTGCCGTGCGGCGCCGCCGGGAACGGCTGCGATGGGATGACCTGGTGGCCCGCCACCAGGACCTGGACCGCGAACTGGAAAACATCTGGCAGCACTGGTGAACACGCCCCGCCGGGGGCACGCCGGTGAAGCCGCCCTGGTGATGACGGAGCCCGCCGCCAGCTTCTCAAGCTCATCGTCCGTCATCTGCCCGCCCTGCGCCGGTACGTCGCAGCGCCGCGCGATGATTATCTCGGTAACGCAGGCGTACGTTAGCGCTAACAATTCCTGCGGTGGCCGTAACCACCATGTTGACCGGCCGTTCCCGTAGAACATGCCGGGCGCGGCGCGGCCGGCGGAGGCAGGAACAAGGGAAGGAACGAGAAGTGGCCAGTTCGCGCGGCGACAGCGATGATGCCGGGCAGGATTCGGGCAAGGCCGGTGACCGTTCCGGTCGGCCGGGGTGACGCGGCGCCAGGCGCTGCAGCGGGGGGCGGCCGGATCGCTGGCGGCAGCTGGGCCGCTGGCGGTGGCCGGCCCGGCGAGCGCCGGGGCCGGGGCCGAGGACGCGCGGCGCGCCCGGCTGGAGCAGTCCTTCGACGAGGGATGGCTCTTCTACCGCGGTGACGCGAGCGGCGCCGGGCAAGTGCCGTTCGACGACAGCAACTGGCGCGCGCTGGACCTTCCACACGACTGGTCCATCGAGGACCTGCCCTCCGCGGTCTCCGCCGAGGGGGGCGTGACTGCCAATCCGTCCCTGCTCGTCCCCCGGGTGCCTCCCGCGCAGCCGGTCCCGCCGCCGGTGATCGGCCCGTTCGACGTCAACGACAGCGTAGGTGACGGCTCGGTCGGCTACACGATCGGGGGGGTCAGCTGGTACCGCAAGCACTTCACGCTGCTGGGCGAGGCCCCGGCGCCGGGCGCGGCCGGGAGCGGGCACCGCGTCGAGCTGCGATTCGACGGGGTCTACCAGAACGCGGACGTCTGGCTCAACGGCGTGCACCTGGGCTTCCACCCCTACGGCTACACGCCGTTCGCGTTCGACCTCACTCCGAACCTGAACCACGACGGAACGAATGTCCTGGCCGTCAGGGTAGACAACAGCGGCAAGACTAGCCGCTGGTACTCGGGATCGGGCATCTACCGGCACACGTGGCTGACCATCACCGGCGCGATACGGATCCCGCTGTGGGGCGTTTACGTCACCACGCCACTGGTGGGCGAGCGGTCACAGGCGCACGTGGAGGTGTCGGTCGCCAACCTAAGCCCCGGCCAGGAAACCGCCATGGTCCGGGTCACGGTGCTCGGCCCGCACGGACAGGCGGTAGCGGCCAGCCAGGCGGCGCCCGCCACGATCACACCCGGCGCCACTGTCGTCGTGCCGGTGGATGTTCCCATCCGGGGTGCGGCGCTATGGTCACCTCAGGCGCCCAGCCTGTACACGGCAGTCGCGGAGGTACTGATCGCCGGCACGGTCGCGGATCGCGTCGCCACCACCTTCGGGATCCGGTCGCTGGAGTGGAACGGCACCGACGGCTTCCTGCTCAACGGGCAGCCGGTCAAGATGGCCGGCGGGTGCGTCCACGACACCCACGGCCCGCTCGGCGCGGTCGGGCTCGGCCGCGCCGAGGAATGGCGGGTGGAGATCCTCAAGGCGGGCGGGTTCAACGCGATCCGCACCGCTCACAACCCCCCGACGCCGGCGCTGCTCGATGCCTGTGACCGGCTGGGAATGCTGGTCATGGACGAGTTCACCGACGTGTGGGACACCGGAAAGAACCCGCAGGACTACTCCGTCTACTTCCCGCAGTGGTGGCCGCAGGACCTGACCAGCATGATCCTGCGCGATCGCAACCACCCCAGCGTCGTGATCTGGTCGCTGGGCAACGAGATCATCGAGGACGGCAGCTACGCGCAGCGCGGCGCACAGATGGCGGCGCTGCTCCGCTCCCTCGACCGGACCCGGCCCGTGACCTTGGGCGGCGGCTCCACGTCCGGGGCGAGCGACCCGTCCTGGGCCTACGTCGACCTCGGCGACGTGCACTACAACGCCAACGGCGCGGGCTACGGCACGATCCACGATGCCCATCCGGACAAGGCGATGACGCAGAGCGAGAGCTTCCCCGCCACCATCTACCAGGACACGGCCTACACCGCCGCCAACGCGTGGGCGGTCGGCAACTGGGTCTGGGCCGCCTGGGACTACCTCGGCGAGGCCGGCATAGGCAAGACGCCGGTACCCCCGGCCGGGACGGCGGCACAGTGGGGCAACCAGTGGATCAAGCCCGGATGGCCGATCGCTCGCACGCTGCACCACTGCTGGGGAGGCTTCGGCTACCCCTACCCGTACTTCCAGGCCAACTGCGGCGACATTGACCTGATCGGCCAGCGCAAGCCGCAGAACCGCTGGCGGGCGGCGGTCGACGGCGCCAGCCCCGTCGAACTGCTGGTGGAGCGCCCCGCGCCAGCCGGGACCGAGCAGGTGGCCGTGTGGTGGGGCTATTACGACGAGCTGGAGAGCTGGACCTGGGACGTCGGATCCGGCCACCCGATGACCGTCCACGTTTACACCCCTGGCGATAGCGTCACGCTGCTGGTCAACGGCGCCACGGTCGCGACCAGCGCGGTGACGCCCGCCGACTGGGCCACGGCCACGTTCACCGTGCCGTACCAGCCCGGTGAGCTGACCGCGATCGCCAGCCGCGACGGCACCCAGATCGGCCGTAAGACGATCGCCACGGCTGGCGCCCCGGCCGCGCTCCGGCTCACCCCCGACGCCGCCGCCTTGACCACCAGCCGCGACGCCCTCGCGCACGTGCTCGCCGAGGTGACCGACGCCCGCGGCAGGCTCGTCCCGGACGCGGCGCTGCCAGTGACGGTCTCGGTGAGCGGCGCGGGCGAACTGGCCGGCGTCGCCAACGGAAACCCGCACAACGTGGACAGCTTCCGGCAGCCGGCCCGCTACACCTGGCACAGCCGGGCGCTAGCGATCCTCCGCCCGGCCAAGCAGCCCGGCGCCGTCCGGCTCACCGCCCACGCTCCCGGCCTGCGCCCGGCGACACTGACACTCCCGGTCACGCCCGTGTGATCACCGCGACGCCTGCGCGTCGAGAACCTGCGAGCCTAGCGCCGGGGACTGCGTGATCACCCACCACCGGCTGCTCGGGCGGTGTTGTACTCGACTACCCAGGCGTCCAGCGCCGCCTGCAGCTCCTCCAGGGTCGGGAACGCCTGGTCCCGGGGCGTGATCTCCCGCGAAGTCATCGAGGGCACCGGGAGATGCCCAGGTCCGGGGGCCTAGTTCTGGATTGGCTGCCTGGCGACGTGGCTGGCGTCATCCCTCGGCGACGGGCCGGAAGCACAGGCCGGGGTGATGAGAGTCAGGTTCGCGCGGCGGGACCGGTTGGGGCGGACGCTCGCGACCGGATGAGGTCCGCCAGGACGCGCGCGTGTCGACTGAGTACGAGTCGTTCAGCTGCAGCCAGTAGAACAGGCCGCCGCTGGGCGTGCGCCACCGGGCACGATGAGCTGCGAGAGGCGGGAGCTGTGGGGTCAACGGACTGCTTCAGCATGACACAGGCTCGTCCTCCCTTTCACCTGACGACAGGGGCAGCCAGTCCCGCGATCTCGATAGCTCGTACGGGGTCGGCGTGCGGCGGGCCGGCGGGTTCCCAGTCCTCGCCCGAACTCAGGTACGGGTACCACAGCAGGTCCCGTCCGAGCCGCACCTGGACGCGGCTGGCGGTCACCTTGTTCGCCACCACGTAGGCTGGTTCGCCGGTGGCGCCGCGGAGCGCGGTCACCGCTCCCTTCAGCAGGTCAGCCGCGTCGGGCTGTTCCTCGTGGGGGTTCCAGCCGGAAGTGAGGGTCTCTAGCCCGGTTTGGCCGCCGTACCGCCACGCTAGCGCGGTCCGCGCCAGCAGCCGGCCGTCGACTCCGCTGCGCGCGGCGATCCGGCCGAAGGCCGGCGTGCCGAAGGCGATGTCGGCGCGCCGCGCGAGGTCGGCTTCCTCGTCAAGGCCAAGGCCGGCGTCGGGACTCGCGCCGGTAAGGAGTTCCCAGGCGCGCTGGGCCGCGTCGGCGGCCAGCCCGACTAGGTCCTCGCGCAGCCCCGGGTACGACGCGGGCGGGTCCACCGGTATGGCCGACGGATGTCCGGCGTGCGCGGGCGGCAGCGGCGGCGTGGGAATGGGGCCTCGTTTCGGCCGGGCGGTGAACACCTCTCGCGCGTCGACGCCAGCGTCCTGCAGGGCTTCCGCGCGTTCCCCGGCTGGGGCCGGGTCCGCTGCGCGGCGCCGGGACCGGAGTCCCGCCAGGACTTCGTCGCGGGTCCGGCCGCGCAGCAGGAGCAGTACGAAGGGATCCGTGTCGAGGGCGTCGGCGACCAGGTAGCATGCGCCCGCCGAGTGCTTGCAGGGTTCGGCATCGTCGGGGCAGGTGCACCGCGGCCCGACCTCCGCGACGCCCGGGACCAGCTCCAGCCCGGTGCAGGCCACGTCCTGGGCTATCTCGGGCGGCAGCTCACCGTCCAGCAGCGCCGCCGCGCGGCCGACATGGGCGGAGATCACGTCGAGGACCCGGTCCCACTCCTCGTCGGTGAAGGGCCTGACCCTGATCCGGATGTCGTATGGCACGGCCATCCGGCCCTGCGCCCTGGCCCGTGCCTCCCCCGGCATCAGCGCCAGGTCCCTGACCTGACCGCTGGCGGCGTACTCAAGGCCCCGCGGCATCCGGTTCGGATCCAGCCGCGACCGCTCCTCGAAGGTGGTGATCCATGCGGACGCCCACCAGTTCCGGTCGGCGGTCATGTGGTCTCCCGGAGGGAGACGAGCTCGGCGAGCTGATCGTTGGACAGCTCGGTGATCCATCCCTCGCCGGACCCGACGACCGCCTCTGCCAGGTCACGCTTCTTCTCTAGCAGCTCCGCGATGCGGTCCTCCAGGGTGCCCTCGGCAATGAGCCGGTGCACCTGAACCGGTTTGTCCTGCCCGATCCGGTAGGCGCGGTCGGTGGCCTGGTCCTCCACCGCCGGGTTCCACCACCGGTCGTAGTGCAGCACGTGGGTGGCGCGAGTCAGCGTCAACCCGGTGCCCCCGGCCTTCAGCGACAGCAGGAACACTGGCACCTCACCTGCCTGGAACTCCTCGACCATCTCCTCCCGGCGGTGTACCGGCGTGCCACCGTGCAGGAACAGCGAACCGATCCCGCGCCGGTCGAGGTGTTCTTGCAGGATGGCGGCGAGCTGCGTGAACTGGGTGAACACGAGCATCGACTCGCCGGAGGCGATGATGATGTCGAGCAGTTCGTCGAACGCGGCGAGCTTCCCTGACCGTCCCGCGTAGGAGCCGTCAGTCTGCTTGAGGTACTGCGCGGGATGGTTGCAAATCTGCTTCAGCGCGGTGAGCAGCTTGAAGACCAGGCCGGCCCGGTGGATTCCCTCCGCCTCCGCGATCGCGGCCATCGTTTCCCGCACCACGGCCTCGTACAGCGTGACCTGCTCGCTCGTCAGCGGCACGATACGGTCGGTCTCGGTCTTCGGTGGCAGCTCCGGCGCGACGCCCGGATCGGTCTTCTTGCGGCGCAGCAGGAACGGGCGGATGAGCCTGGAGAAGCGCGCCGTGGTATCGGGGTCCCGGTAGCGCTCGATCGGTACCGCGATGCTCCGGGTGAATCCCTCGAGATGGCCGAGCAGACCCGGCGTGGTCCAGTCCAGGATCGCCCACAGGTCGGCCAGCCGGTTCTCCACGGGCGTGCCGGTTAGCGCCACCCGGGCGGCGGCCGGCAGTTCCCGCAGTGCCCGCGCGCTGCGCGATTCGGGGTTCTTCACGGCCTGCGCCTCGTCCGCGACGATCAGGCCCCAGCGGGTCTCGCCGAGCCGCGTGGTGTCGCGCAGCAGGATGCCGTAGGTCACCAGCACGATCTCGTCGGACGCGACGCCGGACAGGTGCCGTTCGCCGCCGTGAAAGCGGCGGACGGGCACGTCGGGCGCGAACTTGCGGATCTCCCGTTCCCAGGTGCCCAGCAGGGACGCCGGGCAGACGACCAGGGTCGGCTCTTCTGCCGTCGCGCGGCGGTGCAGGTGGAGCGCGATGATCTGGATCGTCTTGCCGAGGCCCATGTCGTCGGCCAGGCAGCCGCCGAATCCCGCCGCGCACATGCCGGCCAGCCAGGCGACGCCACGCCGCTGGTAGGGGCGCAGCGTCGCGGCGAGGCCGGGAATCGAATCGAGTACTTCGGGCTCGGCGGCGAGCGCGGCGACCCGATCGGCCAGTTCGGCGAGCGCGCCCTCGGCCGCGACCTCGACCCGCTCGCCGTCGATCTCGGCGGAACCGGCCAGAACCGCGCCGAGTGCCTCGATCGTGGACACGCGCGCCCGTGGCGGACGGCGAAGCCGCGCAAGCAGGAGCGGATTCAGCGTCACCCAGCGATCACGGATCCGCACCAGCGGTCGCTTTGCCTCCGCCAGCTCCGCGACCTCGGTCTCGTCGAGCTCCTCGCCGCCAAGCGTGAGCCGCCACCGGAAGCTCAGCAACGCCTGAAGGTTCAGGCCGGCGTCCGTCACCTGACCGGGCGCCTGCATCGGAACGGCTGTCGCCTTGAGGTCATCATCGAGCAGGGCGCTCGGCCACAGCACCTCGATGCCGACTCCGGCGAGCTCCTCCGCGGCCGAACCGAGCAGGTCCGCGATCGCGTCATCGTCGATCTCGAATCCGGCTGGCCGTGCCTGGCCAAGTGCCACCCCGAGCGGCGGCCACACCGCCGCGCCCCTGCGGAGCGCGAGCAGCAGGTCGGTTTCCGCGCGCACCCCGAACCGCGACAGCACGCTCTGCGGCTGATCCCAGAGTGCCGCGGCATCGACAATCAGGCTTGGGTCCGCGGTGCTGCGCAACTGCAGCACGACGCGGAAGCCAGGCCCCGGGTCCTCGACGTCCTCGGACTCCTCGACGTCCTCCTCGACGTCCACTGGCTGGTGCCAGGACTCGACCCGGAGTCCCAGCCGTGCACCGGCGGACATCCCGTCTGCGCTGTCCGCCAGCCAGCCGGACAGGTCGCCGACATGTACCTGCTCGGGCGCGCCGAACGCTGGTGACCCGGTAACCCGGGGAGCGGCCGACGTGCGCACCATCACGTCGGCGATGGCGTCCCACAGGTCACGGATAAGCGACTCGGGCGACCGCAACCGCATCGGCCGGCTCCCGGGAATGCCCAGCGCATGAGCCTCCGGCGGAAACGCCGCGGCCAGTTTACGCAGCCATGCCTCGTCGTCGGGGTCAAGCGGCCCGGCCCGCCAGGCGTCAGCGCCATCGGCGGTGACCGCGGGCAGAATGCGGCCGCGCGCGATCAGGCCGACGCCCGCCGTCGCGGCCGATGCCCACACGCCGAGACTGCGCGGCACACTGCTGCCGTTCGGATCGATGGACAGCAGCTTCGGGAGCACCGCTGTGACCGGCAGAACGTGCGCGGAGACCATTCGCTTACGCACGCCATACTGGCCGCCGGCGAAAACCAGCTCAACCTGGTCCGGGCCGCCACCGGTACGCCAGAAGGCAAAGGAGCCACGCCGTGGAACCACGTCAGGAAGAAAGGTCGCTTCAGCCGAACCGATCAGCACCTTGGTGACGATAACGCACGCTGCCGCACCCGCGCCTCCCGTTTGGTCCATAACCTTTATTCAAACGCGCGCAGGCAAATCCTCGGTGGCCTGATATCCGGGTCCGCGCCAGCCTCGTGCCCTTAATCCTGATCAGCACGCCGGACGGGCCGGGGTCGCCGGTCACCGGCCCCGCTGCCACTTCCAGGCTGGCCTGGGCTGTCAGTCCTGGGGGTGGTGCAGCCGCACGAGGAGCTCGCTCGGCTGCTCGCCGGGCTTGTGGAACTTCTTGACCTTCTCGTGGGTCTCCAGCGCGCTGTTGATCCAGGTCGCGGTCCGGTTGGTTATCATCGCGCCGATGGTCCTGCCCGGCTTTTTGCGGTCTTCGGCGCTCACGACGCCGACGAGCCGGAATTCGGGCTGGTTGTCGGGATCTGGGCCGAAGCCTGTGTGGAACATCGGTGCCCCGCTCTGCCCGGGGGAGGGCGTGAGCTTGACCCCCATCCAGTGGCGGCTCTCGTACGCCTCCGCGATCGGCATGTAGGCCTGGACGATCAGGCCGCCTGGACCACCGTAGCCCGCTGTCATACTTGACGGTGACCGGGGTGCCCGCTTCACCTCCAGCGTCGCGCCCGGCCACTGTGGGGTCGCGGGGCCACCCGGCTGGCCGGCGGCGTAGCCCCAGAGGAACGTGCCGTTGCAGAAGGGGCGGGCCCGGCTGGCGTACACCGAGTCGGGCAGGACCCTTTGCTGGAACTCGAACATGCCGACCTGCAGCGAGGTGCCCGACACCCGCTTGCCGAAGAACGTGGGCAGTGGCTCCGCGAACTGCGCGATGCTCGCCCCGGGCAGTGGCGTCTGCGGCACCTGCACCGATGCGCTCGCGTCCTGGAACAGCGTGGGTGCCTCGAAGCGTATCGCCGCCCCGGCACCCGCCACTGCTCCGATTTTCAGCATGTCCCTCCGGCTGAACCGGCCATGCTCACTCATGGATCCTCCTGGGTTCCCGACAGCTAGGTTGCTGACGACTGTGTTGCGGGCGGCCGTCCTGGCCCGCAGGGGGCGGCCGCCGATCAGCAGGGCCCCGATCGCGACGGGGAGTCCCGCCGTCTGTCCGGCCAGGCCGTCCTGCAGGGCGTGCGCGGCCGGGTAGGCGAGGGCGTAAGGCGCCGCGGGCGCCGGAGACCTGGGAGCCGACGCCCGCAGCGGGCCGGAGCGGGCCGCGTGCGGGCGCGGCGGAACCGACAGCGCGCTCGTCTGGTACACGCGGCTGGCGTAGGCGCGGTCCGCCGCCTGGTGCAGCAGCCAGGCCGCCGCCGGCGCCGCCGCCACCAGGACCGCGATCACTGCGGCGCGGGCCAGCCCGCGGCCGGCGCGATGGCCCGCCCACGCCGCCAGCGGCACCAGGCACGTGCAGGCCAGCGCCACGATCACGGCGGGCGCGACCCAGTACACGTCGCCGCTGTCGCTCGCGTGCGGGAAGACGAGGGACTGGGCGGTGACCGGGTCGTCGGTCCGGTCCACCTGGAACCACACGGGGGACATCACGACGGCGCACGCCGCGGTGACCAGCAGCGCCCGCTTGATGACATCGGCGCGGCGGGCGGTGCCGATCCCCGCGCGCCCGGCGATCCATTCGGCGGCCAGGATGCCGACGGCGAACAGAGGCAGCGCCATCATCGAGTCAGTGATCCAGTGCGCGATCTCGGTTGCCGGCTGCGCGGAGAATTTACCCGGGGAAGTGCGGAGGAATTGATCAAGTGCGATAACAGGAAAGCCGACGCAGGCGGCCAGTACCGCAATACTCCGGCCGCTCAGGTGATCACCTGGCGTTCTCGCGCGCGGCGAAGAGAGCATGCGGCGCTCCTTGGGGGCAGTGATGGCCGGCTAATGCATGTGATTGGTAATGCTTCAGGCATATGACCCCTTTTAGATCGGGCCTGTCAAGGTCCAGGGCGACTACCAGGAGATAATGATATTTTTGTCATCTGCACTGCTTGCGTACACGTACGCAAGCAGGTGTATGCTCAGTCCATGCCACAGCAGGCCCACGTCACAGCGCTGCAGCCTGCCCGGGAGCCGGATGCCGGGCAGCCCGCGTGCCGGGCGCCCCCGGCGAGCGATCCGGCGAATTCATTACCCTGACCGCCGTTCAGGTGGCCAGGCCAGTGGTCATGAGCAGACGCCAGCCCGTGCTTGAAGGACCGGCGTGCATTCCGGAACGGCGTAAGATCCGGGCGTTTCTCTGAATGAGACAGCCACGATGAAGAAGTACAAGTTCGAGGTCCTAGTAGTGCTCGATACGACGGCTTGCGAGGATGCCGTGCAATGCGACCTGGCGGGAACGCGGGCCTGCTGCGTTGTCGAGCCCAGCTATCGCGTGTATTTCCCTGCGGTGATCTCGCTAGAGGCCGGAATATCCCCGCAGGCCAGGGGGCATGCCCTGGTAACAATCGCGCTTCACGGTAGCGAGGCCAGGGTGTTCTTCCCTCCCGGCCAGCGCTTCACGATCTGGTCCGATGCCGTCGTCGGCCACTCGGTACAGGCCGCCGGGCTGGCCGGGTACGGCGTCATCTTCCGGCGCGTTTCCACGACTGCGCGCCCGATCCGCGCTGCGGCTGATGAGAGGGCGGCCTCTGAGCTTGTTATTTAACCCTTGTTGTCTGGGCTGTCCTGTGTTGCTTGTGCTGCCCGGCGTGTCGTGGTGACATGAGGCGGCCATCGCTTGATGATCTTCGGGTTCCTTCCACAGAACTTGAAGACGCAAGGCGGTGGCCGTG
>JAICUO010000452.1 GCA_025935815.1 Streptosporangiaceae bacterium | reverse complement strand
CGTCAGCGAGCTGTGGCCGCTGATCACCCGCCTCGAGGCCCGGGTAGCAGCGGGACACGCCGACCTGGCAGTGATGAGGCTCCTGGCACAGGCCCGCGTCTCCTTCGGGGTCGCCCTCGGGCACCTGCTGCCCGAGGAGCGGATGGCCACCGCCGCCCGGTGGACCGGCCGGGCGCTGCGCACCGCCTGGCACCTCGGCGACCCGCACCTGCTCGCGGCGGTGCTGCGCATGCACGGCAACGAGCTCCGCAAGGCCGGGCACCCCGCCGCGGCCATCACCAGGCTCCGCCAGTCCCTGGAACTCGAAACCGACCCGGCCCGCACCGGCTCCGGCCTGGTCCTGCTCGCCCGCGCCGCCGCCGGCTCGGGACAGCCCGCCCTGTTCGACGCCGCCACCACCGAATCCGCCCGACTGCTCCCGGCCGGCGCCGAAGTCCTGTTCAGCACGTTCACCGTCCGGGAGACCCGGCTGCGCGGCCTGCTCGCAACCGGCCGCGCCCGCCAGGCCGTCGACATCGCCGAGGCCGCACCCGCCGGCGACGAGCCCCCCACCCCGCAGTGGCGCGTCATCGAGCGCATCACCACCGCCTGCGTCCTGGCCGCCGCAGGCGAAGGGCACGCCGCCGCGCGGATGCTCACCACCGCAGCAGGACAAGCCGAAACACTCCGCCTGCCCCACCAGGTCCAGCGCATCATCCGGATCACCGCCCAGCCCGGCGCCCTGCCCGGAACAGAGAGCCTCCGCGCGCAAGCGACAGAAGCACTGTCACGGCTCAGGCAGCAGCTGACAGAGGCAAGCCCCGCCTGACAAAGACCCAGTCCCGGACGGGCTGACCAGCCCATTGCCGTTTCCGCCTTACCTGGTCACCCCGCCCAACGTCGCTACAGAAACTCATTTCGCTACGTACAGCTACTTTGGGGTGGTGACACGGGCCCGAGCGGAGAGCGTCCTCGACGTTCAAGACGCAGGCCTGGATGTCGGGGACGAGGAAGTCCTTAGCGTTAATACTCACCAGTAGAGTCCCGTCCCCAAGCTACAACCATCACGCAGAGCTACTTTGCACTTGGCCGTAGCTTCGGGAGTTAGCCGTCCGCCGTGAGTTCAGCCCCGCTGAGGACTCAGGCGGCTAGCGCGGGCGCGGTGAAGTCGACCTCTTTGAGGACCGGGTTGAAGGCCTCGGGGTGTCGTCCGAGGTCGTCGGTGGCCCAGGTGCCGAACCGGCTGATGTGGGCGCGCAGGTACGGCGACATCGCGCCGAGCTGCTCGGCGGTGATCAGCCAGCCCTCGGCGATCAGCTTCCGGACGACGTCCATGATGTCGACGGCGTTGTGGAAGATGACCAGGTTGGCCAGCAGGGTGTTGAGTTTGACCTGCTTTTCCTGCTCGGCCGGGTCGTTGCTGGCCAGGATGCCGTTGTTGCCGAACCCGAGCCAGTGGGAGAACCCGTTGTAGGACTCGACTTTGTTGGTCGCGGCCGTGATCCGCGCCCGGAGCTGGGGATCGGCGAGGTAGCGCAGCAGCGCGACGGTGCGGACACTGCGGCCGACCTCGCGGAACACCTTGTAGATGCGGTTCTTGCGGGAGTTGGACCGCAGGCGGCGCATCAGGGTGGCGGAGCTGAGGCGGCCCTCGCTGATCGAGATCGCCACCTGCATGAGGTCCTGCCAGTGCCGCTCGATGAGCTTCCAGTCGATGACGTTGCGGCCGCGCTCGCCGAACAGCGCGTCGATGTGCGGGTAGATGAGGTGCTCATCCGGACGGAAGAAGATCAGGTCCTTGAAGTTGCGGATCCGGGGCATCAGGTCGAACCCGAACAAGGTCGCCAGGGCGAAGACCGGCGCCGACTGCCCCTGCGTGTCCGCATGAACGGTAGAGGGCTGGACGTCGGACTCGTTGGCCAGCAGGCCCTCGATCAGGTGCACCGCCTCCCACACCCCGCACGGAATGAACCTGGAGAACAACGCAACGTAAGTGTCTGAAATGTAGTGGTATGCGATGCCCCCGACCCCGCCATACCGGATCGAGGTCTCGGCCAGGAGGTTGTCGATGTAGGTTTCCACCTGGGTGCCGTCGGCGGCCACGGCGGTGCCGTCGCCCCACGCCTTGACCACGTCGAGCTCGCTGAACGCGTTGACCACGGTCGCGATCGCGGAGTTGAGCTTCTTCAGGTCGATGTGCCGGTTGCGGACCATGGACAGCTCGCGGGCCGACACCCCGGAGATGTGCCGGGCGGCCTCGTACGGGCCGATGTTGATGCCGCCGGTGAACACCGCCATGCAGTACCGGCTGAGCGGGTCGGCGATCTTCGGGTCGGACCCGCCGGCCGGGCCGAAGTGGTGGTGCCAGCCGAGCCAGTAGGCGGTGCGGGCCACGATCGACAGCAGCGACCGCTCGGGCATCCGCCGCTCGATCGCGTCCTTCAGCCGCTCGGCCGCCTGCGGGGTTCCCGCGCTGCGGCGCCGTTTGAGGGCCGGGACGCCGTCCTCGCCGATGACCAGGTCGGCGTTGTCCTCATAGCCCGCGTCCAGCGCGCCGGCCGCGTCCAGGTGCGTGTTCCGGGGCCGCGTGGTGAACCCGGTCGCGGTGGCGGGCAGGCCGGCCCCGTTGCAGAAGCCCTCGAGTAGCGGCTCGCATTCCTCCCAGGGCAGCAGGTTCGCCCGCCAGTCGGCGTACTCCCCGGCGCCGGTGATCGCGATGTCGCCGGTGCGCAGTTCCTCGGCCAGGTAGGTGAACACCATCGCCTCGAAGTGCCGGCGCACCACCATGCCGGGGTGGCGGCGGTCGGTGACCGCGCGCCGCCAGTTCCCCGACGCGAACGCGATCCCCGAGTCCGCCGCGTCCTCGCCGGGGGCCGGCGGCGGCAGCGGGATGTGGTCGCGCCGCGCACCGTGCCAGGCGCGGGCGTGTTCCAGGGCCGTCAGCACCGAGGCGTCGCTGGAGGTGGCCACCAGTTCGAGCTTGCCGGCCAGGTCGAACATCACCGCGCGGTCCTTGCGGAAGAACCGGTCCACCAGCACCTCGTAGTTGTCGCCGTGGTAGGCCGACACCTCCTCGATGTCGGCCAGCTGGGCGGCGAACCCGCCGGCCTCCTCCACCGCGGCGACCGCGCGGGCCGGTCCCCGTCCCGGTTCCCCGGCGGCGGCCTCGCCGTCCGGGTCCAAGTTCTCCAGCACGGTGCGGTAGGTGCCGATCAGCTGCTCGGTCACCGCCCGCTGGCGGAGCCGGATCTCCTCCAGTTCGGTCTTCGCCTTCTTGACGATCGATGCGACCCGCTTGCACAGCATCTCGGCCAGGTCGTCGCGGGCCTGCATCCGCGCGGTGTGGGCCAGGCACGCCACCAGCGCGAGCTTCTTGGCGTCCCCGTAATCGGACAGGGTGCCGATGTCCTGGGCGGCTGCCTCCCCGGCGAAGTCGGCGACCTTCGACGGCGCGACTCCCTCCACCCAGTACGCGGTGTCGCCGAGCTCGTCGACCTCGTCCAGGTACTCGGCCTGGGCCTTGAACCGTGACACGCCGGGCCGGCTTCTTGAGCCGGTTGAACATCGACCTGCCGTCGGCTCCCGCCGTGTCCAGCAGGCCCTGCGCCCGCTGCCGCCCGTCCGGGCCCATCCGGGCGTTGATGCCCGCGAAGATCGCCTCGTTGACCTCAGCGCGGATGGTCGTGGCCATGTCGTCCAGCGTGGAGTACGCCGGGAGCTCCAGCGAGGCCTCGATGATCCGCTCCAGCGCCACGTTGATCAGGTCCGGCGGGTGGTTCCGCACCTGCGCCGCCTCGCGGATCGCGGCCTCGGCCAGCATCCTGGCCCGCCGCATGTCACGGGTCGCGCCCTGCCGCCTGCGCACCTGGGCGCGGTGCCACCGCACCGTCCTGGCCGCCCCGTGATCAGGCTCGACGTCCGCCGCGAGCCCCAGGCAGCGCCGCACGTGATCCGTGACCGGCTGCGGGACCTCCTCAAGCGGGCAGAACCGCGCCATCTTCTGGAAGCACTTCAACGCGACGGTCAGCGCCAGCAGCGCCTCCGCGGTCTCCGTCCGCTCCCGTGCCCACGCAACCTCATCCTCCGAAGGCGTGAAGAACACGTGCAGCACCCGGGCCGTGGTGAAACGCCGGAACTGCGGATAGGCAGTGCGCTCGATCGACGTCAACCCGCCGGCCCTCCGCAATCCTCCCGAACCAGGACGCAAGCACCGTAGCGACGGCTGGCACCTGCTGTGGAGAGGTTCACCGAACTGCAACCGGCGGAACCAGCCAGCAGCAGCCTGCCAGCCCCCTCACCTGCCCATTGCCGTTTTTCGGCTTATCTGGTCTGCCCCCCCTGTTGTCACGGGCACTGTCGTCACGAGCGGCGCCGTCGCGCGGCAGCAGCCGCAGCATGACGATGACCAGGACCACGATGACCGGTGGGTTAACCAGGAATATCGCCCGCCATCCGGCGTACTGCGTCAAGATCCCGCCGAACACGATCCCCGCCGTCGCCCCCGCCGCGGTCGCCCCCTGGAAGATGCCCAGCGCCCGGTTGCGGGCCGGCCCGTCCTCGAACAGGTCGGTCACCGCGGCCAGCGCCATCGGCGCGACGAGCGCCGCGCTCGCGCCCTGGCCGAACCGGAACGCGACCAGCGCCCCGGCGCCCGGCGCGAGGCCCGCGCCCAGCGACGCCAGCCCGAACAGCGCCAGCCCGCTCACCAGCAGCCGCCGGTGCCCGGCCAGGTCCCCCAGCCTTCCGCCCAGCAGCAGCAGCGCCCCGAACGGCAGCGCGTACCCGGTGACCACCCACTGCAGGTCGGCCGGGGCCACGCCGAACTCACGCTGGATCGTCGCCAGCGCCACGTTCACGATGCTGAAGTCCAGCTGCAGCACGAACTGCGCCGCGCAGACCAGGAACAGCGCCACCGCCAGGTGCCGCGCGCCGCCCCGCGGCCGGCTGCCATCGCTCGCGGGATCGCGGGCGGCCGCCCCGGCCGGCTCCCCCTCGCCCCCGTCCCCGCCAGGGGCCAGGCTCGTCACTTTCCCGATGGTAGGCCGCGGGGCGGCTCCCCGGCCGCTTGGCTGCTCCCCCGTCTCGAGGCCATCAGCCGCAACGCAGCCCGCGCCCCGCGTGCCTGTGCCCGGCCACAGCGCGCCCGGGCAAGCGCTGATCGCTTCTTGCTGTTATCCTCGTGCGGTGTCGCGGGCGCGTCAGCCCGGGGCGGGGGCCGGGCTGACCGCTGTCGCGTCGTCAGCCTGCTCGTCCACCGGGGGCACGACCCGGCCGGGGCGGGGGGCACGGGCCGCCCGGCGCCGGCCGGCGCTCGCGGCGAGCACCGACCCGACCAGGATCAGCGGGAAGCCGATGCCCATCCCGACCGTGAACTGCTCGTTCAGCAAGAGCAGGCCCAGCGCCACCGCGATGGCCGGGTTCACGTAGGTGATCACCGTCGCCCGGGCCGGGCCGATCTCGCCGATCAGCGCGAAGAACAGCACGAACGCCAGGGCCGTGCAGGCCAGCCCGAGGGCCAGGATCGAGGCGACGCCGGCGGCGGCCACGTGGCTGGGCCAGTGCGTGAGCCCGTACGGGGCGTAGGCGACGGCCGACAGCAGCAGCGCCGCGGACACCACCGGGAAGCTCGGCAGGTCAGACAGCTGCCGGGCCATGATGACGGGCGCGGTCGCGTAGCCGACGGCCACCAGCCCGACCTCGCCCACGGCCAGCAGGCTCAGGCCCCCCAGGTCCAGCCCGACGAGCATCCCGACGCCCGCCAGCCCCAGGAGCAGCCCGGCCCAGCGGCGCGCGTCGACGTGATCGCCGGTGCCGCCCACCCGGCCGGCCACGACCCCTACCAGCGGCACCGCAGCGACCAGGAGCCCGGTCAGCGAGCTGGACAGGTGCTGCTCGGCGTTGCCGAGCAGCAGCCACGGAATCGCGATCTCGATCGCGGCGAACGCCAGCAGCGGCTTCCAGCGCCGCAGCACCGGGCCGAACCCGCCGGCCCGCAGGGCCAGCGGCAGCAGCACCACGCCGCCGATCACCGTGCGGAAGAAGACCAGCGTCCCCGGCGACACGTCGCGCACCGCCACCCGGATCAGCAGGTAGGGGATCCCCCAGATGACGCACATCGCCGCGAACAGCGCCCAGCTACGCCGGCTCATGATGACCGTTCCGATCCGCGACCCCGCGCTCGCCCGTAAGACACGTCGGTAGACAGCGCCGGAAGGGCCAAGATCCTTCCCGGGGCAAGCGGCGCGAAGCCTCCCCCGATCCCGTTTCACAGGGATCACTTCCGAATAATTAGCACATTCATCATCTTCTTGCCACTTTTGGCTCATTCTAACCAAACGTCACGTTTCACCGTGTTTGACCGGTATGCCGCCGATCGTGCCGCTACGCTTCCTGACCAGCGGCACTGCAGTATCTCCGGGGGCTTCTTCATCAGTTGTCTGTTGATAAGGAGCCACCATGGCCAATCGCGGGTTCCGCCGTGCCTTCGCGCCCGTCCTCGCGCTTTCCCTGCTCGCCCTCTCCGCCCTGTCCGGGTGCGGCCTGATCGGCATCGGCTCGGGTGCCG
>JAICUO010000600.1 GCA_025935815.1 Streptosporangiaceae bacterium | reverse complement strand
GGCGACCGCGCCCGTCTCATTGACCGCGCCGACGCTGAGCACGCCGGGGTACTCGGCCGGGAAGGACACGGGCGCGAAGCGGTTGGCGTTCTGGGCGTCGTTTTGCCCGGAGTTGCCGGAGGAGGCCACCAGCACGACCCCGTGCTGCTCCGCGGACTGCAGCGCGGCCCGGACGGCGCTGCTCGGCGCCGAGTAGCCGATCGACATGCTGATCACCTTGGCGCCCGCCCGCGTGGCGTCGGTGATCCCCTTGGCGAGCGACTGCTGGATCGCCGCCTCTGGCTCGGAGTCGTACTTGTGGTAGCCGGGGTCTCCCTTGTCCGGGATGACCCGTACGGACACCAGCTTCGCCTTCGGCGCGACGCCGATGATGCCGCTGCCGCCGTCATGCCCGTGCCCGGCGATGATCGACGCCATCCAGGTGCCGTGCACGCCCCACTTGGGATCGCCCGGCCCGGTGCTGAGGTCGGTCTCGTTCTTGCTCTTCGCGGGCAGCACCGATCCGGCCAGGTCACTGACGCCAGGGACGACGCCGCTGTCGATCACGGCGATCGTCACGCCCGTGCCCTGGCTAGTGTTCCAGGCCGCAGGCACGTTGAGCATGTCCAGGACCCACTGCTGGCTTCCCCTGATCTGGTCGCCGGGCGCGGCCGCGGACGGCGGGGCCTCGGCGACGGCGGCCAGGCTGGCCAGCATCGCGGCGACCGCGACGGCCAGCGCGCGGCGCGGGGCCGTCGCTGCGGATAGGGCTAGCATCCGGGGGTTCCCGGGCAGCGCGGGACCGGCGGCGGCGTGGTGAGCGTGCGGGCGATCATGCGGGCCAGGCCCTGGCCCATGCTGGTCATCTCGGCGTAGGTGTAGCCGTCCACGTCGACCGGGACCTTCGGACGGCCGTCGGCGTAGCCGATCGAGTACAGGAGGATGTAAGGCCCGTCGCTTATGCTGCCCGCGACCTGCCGCTTGGCGTCGGTGAAGGCCGCGGCGGGGGTGCCCGAGAACTTCGCCGCGCGGACGCCAGGCGCCAGCGTCCCCGAATGCCCGGCGTGCGTCAGCCGGGGATCGGTCAGCGCCTGGCTCGCCTGGGCCGCCTGGGCCACGCCCGGGAACGCGGCGACGCCCACGGTCACCAGGTAGGTGCCCGTCTCGTCCACGTAGGTGGAGCGCAGCAGCCCCTGGCAGCGGCGGGCGTCCAGGATCCGGGCGAGGGCGGGATCGGCCGCCAGGGTGCAAGGCACTCCGCGCGCGATGCCGAGCCGTTGCGCCTCCAGGGTCAGCGCGCCGCCGTCTTGCAGCGCACTGGGCGGCAGGTACTTGGCCGTTGCGGGGAAGATGACCCCGGCCGGCAGTTCCCGCCAGCGCGCGGCGACCTCCCAGGCCCTGATCTGCTGCTGCTGGGCGGGCGTGAACTTCCGCGGCATCAGCCCGGAGTAGGCCAGATCGCCGGCCAGGATCAGGCCGGCGGCGCCGATGATCAGCGCGATCAGCGCCACCGCCTTGCCACGGCCGCCGCGGCGGCCGGCTGCCCGGCGATGACCCCCGCCCGGCGTGACCGGGCCGACAGGACTCAAGCCAGCAGGATTGAAGCCAGCGGGATTGAAGCCAGCGGGATTGAAGCCAGCGGGCGCGGGGGCAAGCCAAGCGGAACGATCCTGCCCAGGATCGCCGATCACGGCCTCCGGCTCAATCGCCACACGCAAATGTTAGGGGGTACGCCAGACCAACGCTGGCCGACAGGCTGCTTTGGCTCATTAACGCCGGCTAACGGGGCAGCCGGTCGGCTTGCCAGCACCATGATCGCAGCGGCATCTCGATCATTCGCCCGTCAGCGGAGCGGGAGGTCAGCGCGGCACGGGACCTGGCCCGCCCGGCCTCGCGATCAGCCTGCCCGGCCGTGATGACCCCGCTGGAGGTGGCGAGCCAGTCGAGGGTGTCCTCGATTGTCAGCGTGCGGGTGAAGCCGAACGACGCCGTCCGCGCCGGGCCGAACGCGGCGTCCCCGGGCAGCGCGACACTATGGTGGCGGTCGAGTTTCGCGCGCACCTGCGCCACCGTCGCCGGCTCCCCGGCCGCGCGCAGCACGTCGAGCTCGGCGACCCAGTCCGCCTCGCGGTCCCGGCTGGTCCACACGATGCCCAGCCGGCCGCCGTCCTTGAGCACGCGGGCGATCTCCCGGGCCGCCGGGCCGGGGTCAAACCAGTGCCAGGCGGTCGAGACGAACACCGCGTCGGCGTAGGCGTCCGGCAGCGGCATCGCCTCGGCCTGGCCGGCGAGCACCGTTGTCCCCGTCGACCGGGCGGCGAGCACGTCCCGCATCCGCGTGTCCGGCTCCACCGCCACGACTTTGGGCACCCGGCCTTCGAGGGCGCGGGTGAACAGCCCGGTCCCGGCCGCGAGGTCCACCGCGATCGAGCACTCCGGCGGCAGCAGCCAGTCCACGGCGGCCGGAGCCGGACCCGGCCGCACCTTGTCATAACTGTCGGCGACGCTCCCGAATGACGTCGCCCTTTGCTCCCCAGCCATGGCCTCCTGGGGGATACCCGCCAATCCCCCAGACCCCCTTCCTTGTGCGGCCTACCACCTTACATCCGGCTCGCCGGGAGGAGACGAAACCACTGGGCCCCTCCACGGCTCGCCCGCCCGCTCGACGCCGCGCTCGTCCCGCGGCTAGCCGCCGACGGTGGCGATGAAGGCTTCGGCGGGGCCGGCGGCGGTGACGGTGGCGTCGGCGGCGGACAAGAACGCCGACTCGCCCTGGCCGAGCTTGAGGGTGGCGCCGGCGGCGGTGAGGGTGAGCGTGCCGTCCACGGACAGCACTAGGCGCGGCCCGTCGCCGGGCAAGGTGACGGGGCCGGCGCCCAGCGCCGCCCGGTAGAGCCGGAACTCCGGGGCGGGCGTGTCGTAGGCGGCGATGCCGTTGCCCAGGTCGCGGGGTGCGATGAGCGGGACTTCGACGGCGGGGTCAGTGAGCTTGAGTAGCTCGGGGATGTCGATGTGCTTGCCGGTCAGCCCGGCGCGCACCACGTTGTCGGAGTTGGCCAGCAGTTCAATGCCGGTCCCGTGCAGGTAGGCGTGCAGGCCGCCGGCCGGGAGGAACACCGCCTGCCCGGGCTGGAGGACCGCGTGGCGCATCAGCAGCGACGCGACGATGCCCAGGTCCCCTGGATGATCGCCGGCTACCTGGATGATCGCGCCGCACTCGGGGTGATAGGGGCCGTAGTCATCGACCTCCTGGTGGCAGGCCTTCACCACGTCGCGGATGAGCGCCTCGCGCTGCCCGGCGGGCCAGCTGAGGACGCGGGCGAGGACGGTGGCCCGCACGTCACCGCGGGCATCCGCGCGATCCCCGGCTAGCAGCGCGGCCAGCGGTTCCAGCTCGGGGACGGCCAGTTCGCGCATGAATCGCGCCGCGTCCGCCGGGGCGCGCAGGCCGGCCAGCACCTCGAACGGGGTGAGCGCGCACAGGATCTCGGGCTTTGGCCAGTCATCGACGTAGTTGCGGCCCTTGTCGCCGGGCGCGAGACCCCGCTCGTTCTCCTCCCGGTATCCGGCCTGCGCCTGCGCGCGGGACGGGTGCACCTGGATCGACAGCGCCTTGCTGGCGGAGAGCACCTTGAGCAGGAACGGGAGCCGACTGCCGAATCGCGCGGCGACCTGGGCGCCCAGTACGCCGGGGGCATCGGCCGTGATGACGGCGTCCAGGGTGGTCCGCCGGCCGTCGCGCTCAAGGCCCGATGGCGCTGACGGGTGCGCGCCCATCCACAGCTCGGCCTCGGGGCCGGGCGACGGGACCGGCCTGCCCTGGAGCCGCGCGATCGTTTCCCGCGATCCCCACGCGTACGGCTGCACAACTGGTCGGAGATGATCCACTAGCGCATGGTATTGGAGGTCAGCCGGCTTCGCTGGTATCCGCCGGGTGCTCGACGAGCGCCACGACGCGGCTGGCCATGAACCGGGCGGTGCGCACGGCGGTGCCGGTCCGGGTGACCTCGCTGACCTCGACGATGCCCCGGCCGGTGACCACCTCCACCCGCCGCCCGGCCCGCGTCGCCGCGACCTGGTAAGTCCGGGTCGTCCCGTCGCCGGAGTCGATGACGATCTCCACCCGATCGCCCTTCATGGCGGCCTCCCTAAAGCGCGATAGGGCGCTATCGGTATCCGAGAGCGCCCTATCACATAGTGAGAATTAATAGGTCGGGAGGCTTGGGTCAATCTGGCTGACCCAGGCCAGCACGCCGCCGCCAACGTGGACGGCGTCCTTGAAGCCAGCGTCCTTGAGCACCGCCAGCACCTCGGCGCTGCGCGCGCCGCTCTTGCAGTGCAGCACGATCTGCTTGTCTTGCGGGAGATCGGCCAGCGCCGCCCCGGACAGGAACTCGCCCTTCGGGATCAGCGTCGCCCCGGGGATCGAGACGATCTCGTACTCGTTCGGCTCGCGGACGTCGATCAGGTAGATGTTGTCGTCCCGGTCCTGCATGGCCTTGAGGTCCCTGGCGGTGATCGTCGAGCCGATCACGGCCTCGGCGGCCTCCTCGGAGACCGCGCCGCAGAACGCGTCGTAGTCGATGAGCTCGGTGACCGTCGGGTTCTTGCCGCAGACCGCGCACTCGGGGTCCTTCTTGACCTTCACGCTGCGGTAGGTCATCTCGAGCGCGTCGTAGATCATCAGCCGGCCGGCCAGCGGCTCGCCGATCCCGGTGATCAGCTTGATCGCCTCGTTGACCTGGATGGAGCCGATCGAGGCGCACAGCACGCCCAGGACCCCGCCCTCGGCGCAGG
>JAICUO010000563.1 GCA_025935815.1 Streptosporangiaceae bacterium | reverse complement strand
GCGGCACGAGATCACGCTGGAGAAGACGCTCGCGCGGGAACAGGGACAGGCGTACCCGGTGTGCGTGGCGTTCAAGGGAGACTCGCCAGTTGAGTACTGGAACGAGGAAGACCCGCAAGACCCTGAGCCGTTTGACCTGGCGCGCGTCAACCGGCACCTCGCCAGGCTCGGCAGGAGCAGGAGTTGAGCGCGCTGCGGGCGTGAATGCAGATCCGCGCAGGTTCGCTGAATAGAGCGTCACTCGCGAACCGGAACCGGGTATCTTCTGGCACGACCGAAGGGCGCTGTACGGGGGATCATGGGCAAGGCAAGCAGCCAGAAGAAGAAGCGGCGGCAAGGTACCGGGGCGTCGCGGGCGGACCTCAAAGGCCAGCGGACTCTGGAGCAGCTGACCCGGGCCGCGCAGAAACTCGGCGGCATGTTCGAAGCGAGGGAGGAGCACCTGGCGGCGGTCAGCCGCTTGTGGCGGCGTGGGGCCGAGCCGGAACCCGCGGAGGTGCCGAACTGGGCGGAGGACTCGGCTGGCGACCGCTTCTTCGGTGACTCGCGAATGAAGAAGTATGCGGCGGCTCCGCAGCTCGCGACGGCAGGGATACCATCGGTGGAGGCCTTCGCCGCTGACTCCGGACACTGGGATATCGCCGTCTCGGCCCTGATCCGTGCCGTGGTCCTGGATCGGGTCCCGGTTACCGATCCCTTGGTAACGAAGGTCATCCGGCTGCTCGGCCCGGCCGTCGATGCCGAGGTCCAGTACGCCGCATCGGGCGGCCGCGGAAGCCAGCCCATCGGCGGCGTCGAGGGAGGCTTTCCCGAGGATGACGCGCCCGTCTTCCTGCTGGGTGCCTGCTGCCTCGTGGATGCGATGTGGGCGGTCGTAGGCCCCGATCCGCTCCGGGACGTTCTGGATTACCTCGGGCCGCGCCTCGACGCCGCCCTCGCAGAGCTGAACTGCACGCTGAAGCCTAGCGGCAAAGTCCTGGCCGAGACGCTCCTGCGGGCGGCGGCCGACTTCTACCGCCTCGACGAAGAACCCGCCGACGCCGAGACAATGCGGCAGCTCGGCGGTAAGTCCGAGGGCAACCCGCTCGACTGCCTGATCAGCGAAAAGGCGATAGAGCCCGCGGACGCGCTGACCATCGGGCTTACCGTGCTCGCGACGCTAGCGGACCTGTGCCGTACCGCGGAGGCGTCGGTCCAGGTGCTCTGCTAACCCACCTGCCCGGTCGATCCGACGTTCCGCGGAACCGGCAACCGGCAACCGGCAACCGGCAACCGGCAAAGAGAATGTAATTCCCCGAGGCTCGTCTTGCCCGCGCCGTTGGACCTGGGGAGGGCGAAGATCTCGCCCTGCCGGATATCCAGGGCGGTCCTGCGGACCGCGCCACTGGGTGCCGGGTCGCGCGCTGTAGAAGCCCGTCAGCTCGCCTCGAAGAGGCTTGCCGATCCGGTACGGGATGTCCAGGAGAGGACCGGTGATGAATTCGACTGCTGCGTACCCCGGAAATGCGGCGATAACGGGCTTACAGGCCGTTGTAGTCGAGGATCCGCAGCAAGGCGCGCTTGCGCCGCTGGCTGGTTCGCAGCTCGGCCAGGTAGCCTTCGAACTCGCTGCTGGTTCCCAGCCTCTCGTGGCAGTCACGCGCCGAAAGCAAGAGCCGCGCGAGCTGCAGGTATGCCTCATTGCCGGTCTGCGTCGTCAGAGGCGCGACGGCGTCGAGGTAGACGCGCAGCGCGTCGGCGGGGTGTGCCGCGACCGAAGCGTCGGCCAGCCTGATCAGCTGACCGGGTGCCGTCACCACGGCCTGGTCCGCAGCGGCCCATGCGGCGTCCAGGTCGCGCTCGTCAAGCAGCACGTCGAACAGGGCCGATTGGTTCTGTGCTCCGGAGATCGAGGATGACGAGGACCTGGCATGGTCACGCAACGCGGTAAGCGCAGCTTCACGCTCGGACGGCCATGCGCCGCAGGCTGTCGCGGCTTGCCTGAGTGCCTGATAGCTCTCCAGCGCTGGGCTGGCGCGAAAGCGGGTTCGACGCAGGGCCAGGACATCGGCGGGGCGGTCGGCGGCGGCGTACCGGGCTGCCACGTACTCAACAAGCTCCGTTTCTGGGCGGGTGGCCTCTTCTAGTCCGCGCTCGCCCCAGCCGAGCGCCTCCGCGCCATGCCCTGCGCGGTCCAGCTCGCGGGCGATCCGCAGGTGCGCCCAGCCGCGATCATCGAGGCTGGCGGCGTAGACGTCGATGAGAGTGTCAGCGTCGCCTTCGGCTCGTACGACGGATTCCATCAGCGTGCGGGCCTGCCAGTTGTCGGGGTTCCGCGCGTACTCTTCGGCGATGCGGCGGCGGATCATCGCGTGGCCCTCATCGCCGAGCAGGTCGCGGTAGTCACCGAGGTCGAACTCGAACCCGTGCTGATCGCCCAGCAGCAGGTCAGCGAGGTACTGGGACAGCTCCCGAGGGTCTGGCGGGGTGGACTGGCAGGCTCGGAGGTGGGCACCGAACAGGCCGTACCCGGCACCGCCGACCGAGCCGGAGGAGTCATCAACGGACTCGTATGACTCCAGGAACCAGCGGATCGCGTCCCGCGCGATCCCGAGCGCGTGCGCCGCGCCGCCGGCGTCGATCAGGTCCTCAATCGCGTCGGCAGCCCGGCCGATATCCCGCGCGTAGTCATACGCGTCGCCGTATTCGACGTAGTCGTCGCCGGTCTCGATCAGGTCCCGGACGGCCCTGCGAACGGCTGTTGCGTCCGCCGTCCGCGACCCGGCCCGGAGCTCAAGGCGGCGTCGCAGTTCCGGGTCGTCATCCAGTAGTTCGAGCACCTCGGCGAGGAGGTCGTCCTTGGACAGGGAAGCCAGCCAGGACTCCAGCGGCGTTGTCCCGTCCGGCGGGCCGCCCGCAGGCCCGGCGTCGATAAGGCGCGCGACGCCGTCCTTCACGGCGGTCAGGCCGACCGCGACGCAGTGCTTGCAGAATGCGCCTTCCTGCCCGTATGGGCAGCTGCAGTTCCCGGCGAGCTGCCGATTCCGCGCGGTGAGGCTGACATGGTAGAGGGATGTACCGTAGACAGTCGCAGTGATCTTCGCGGCAGTGGCCTCAAAATCGTCCACGGCGTCGAGGTAGTGCCGGCCACGGTCAAACGACAGCGTTCCTGCCGCGTCTTCGAGGGTTTCTTCGGTGAACCCGAGGGCGATCGCCATGCGGGCCATTGAACACCCGGGAGCTAGCTCGGCAGGCCGGCTTTATCGAAGCGTTCCTGCAAGGGTGGATTCGGCCGAGCGGTCTCGGTGCTGGGGATCGGTGCTGGGGAACTGCGGCGTTCCGGGAGCAGGTTCAAGGCGCCCGCCGTCATCATGGACGCCGCCGGGCTCGGCGTGGTCCGCTGGCTGCCCAACTAGCGGCTCCGCGTTTCCGCGGAAACTGCTGTCTGCGGGCACCATGGCTCAGGTTGCCGAGGCGGCGGCGCTGGCCGCTGCCTGGTTGAAGCGGGCGGGGTCGTAGCCCGCGCCTGCCCACTGGCGCATCTCATCGCGCTCGGGCGACGCGGGGCCGGTGAGCAGTTCCTTGAGGTCGGCGAAGCCGCCCGGGCCGCCGCAGTCCTCGGGCGGGCATGCACCTTCGCCGGCGGTGCATGCCGGGTAGATCGTGCCCGCGTCGGCTTCGGCGTCTGCCTCGATGAGGAGCTCGTGCTCCCAGCCGTCGCCGAAGTCGTACTCGTACCTGATCCGCTCCCCGGCCTTCACCAGGTCCCCGAACCGGAACCGCGACTCATCGAGGCCCTCGAACTCGTCGTCCGGGTATATGGCACCGTACTGGCGGTCGCCTATCCAGAACGCGTGCAGGTGAGAATCCTGCCAGCCCATAGCTGCCTGGATCACCGCGTGCACCCGGTCGAGGGTGTACCCCGCCGGGATGAGCACCTGCCGCCACACCGGCGGGTCCGTGACGTCCTTGAGCGTGATCTGGACCCGCAGCAGGGGATCGCCCGGCTGCGGCATGCCCCGGACGCGGCGGATCGCGTACTGGCCCAGGCCGGTGAGCTCGGCGGTGCCGGCTTCCCGGTCGAGGACGGCGACGCCGAGGACGTGCAGGGCGGCCATAGCGATCGTGACATCGACGGCGATCGACTTGCGCAGGTGGTCGTGCTGCAACTCGGTGAGCAGGCCGAGCCTGTACCGGGCGGCGATCATGTCGTAGGCGATGTCGTTGAGGCTGGCCAGCGGCCGTGGCCCGGGGCTGGCGAGCAGCGCGGTGAGCAGTGCCTGGCTGATATCGGGGAACTCGTCCCCGACGAGGGACTGCCGCCAGGTGTTCCTGGGGAACAACGGCTTGCCGAGGCGAGGGTAGGCCGCCAGCAGCGCTAGCACGAGATCGAGCGGCTTGCCGGCCACCGTGGCGTTCTTCTTCACCGGGACGAGCCTGGTGCCGGTCACCCGGACCAGGCGCGCGGCCTTCGCCCACTCCACGGTCCTGGTGAGGTACGCGAGTTCCTCGCTGGACTTGGTCCTGAAGACCCGGTCGCCGATCTTCGGGTCGATCGCGTCACCGGTGCCGAGCAGCTCCACGAGGTGGCGCGCGTCAGCGAGCCCGACACGACCGGTCTGCGTGAGCTTGCGTCCCTCGCCGACCCAGGCCAGGAACGAGCGGAGCTGACGGGTTAGTTCCGCCTTCTCGGCGGCGGCCTGCGGCATGAGGCCCACTGTAGAACGCGGTAAAGGCACCACGCGCGCTGTTCGGACGCGAAGAAAAGAACAGGCCGTGGTCGGTGCCGCGACAGCGACCACGGCCCGTTCGGGGTAATGGAAGGAGTTTTAGGCGTCCAGGGCCTCGGTTAGCCGGGCCATCGCCGCGCTGCACTAGCTTGGGAGTCCTGCCTTGTCGAAGCGTTCCTGCAAGGAGGGCTTGCGCTGGTGCTTGCCACGAAGCTCCAGGAATCGCTGGGTGAACGCCACGGAGTTCCCCTCACGTTTGGCGAGCGCCCGCAGGTCGCATAGCAGCGTCACGGCGTCGTCGTAGTCGCGCCGCTCCTCGTCTCGATCAGGGCGGCTACTCGCTCCCAGGCAGCCTCCAGTTGCGGGGCGAGGTCGTCCAGGCGCTTGGCGTAGGCGGCCTTCTGCTGTGCCGCTCGGCGGATCTGCTCCGCGCGCCTGCGCTCTGCTTCCTCGCGCTCGCGCTCTGCTTTGGCTCTTTCGCGGTCCGCCCGGCGGC
>JAICUO010000296.1 GCA_025935815.1 Streptosporangiaceae bacterium | reverse complement strand
CGGCGACATGACCCAGGCGCAGATCGGCCAGCAGCTCGGCATCTCCCAGATGCACGTCTCCCGGCTGAGCGCCCGCGCGCTGGGGCACCTGCGCGCGCGGCTGCTCGGCCAGCAGGACCACCCGGCCGGCGCTGCCCGGCCCGGTGACCGCCCGGGCACCCGCGGGCTGCCGGACACTGCGACACGGCCCGCCCGCACCGTTCCGGCCCACGAAACGATAATGAAAGCCATCCCGCTTCTCCGGCTGGATGCCGGCAGGAAGGCCCGGGACGAGGATCCGGAGCTCTTCTTCCCCATCGCGGCGCAAAGCCCCGGACTGGACCAGGTCACACCGCGAAAGCGGCCTGCCGACGCTGCGCGGCCAACGCCACCTGCCTGACCTTCGGCGTCGGTCATCGCCGGCAGGCAGTTCCCGCTGGACACGGCAAGATCCTGGCCGTAGTGCGCGCCATGGCGACAGGAGCCAGGAGCGCGCCCCCGGTATCCACCGGATCAAGACGGCCCGGGTAACACTTAACGCTATGTCATCGAAACTGCGCTGCCTGGTGACGGGGGACTTCGGGGTACATCGACAGGCGGCTCGTCCCGGAGCTGCTGCGCGCGGGGGCACGCGGTGCGGGGCATGGCGCGCGACCCGGGGAAGCGCAGCAACCGCCCGTGGTCGGACCAGGCAGAGATCGCGGTCGCCGACGCGATGGACGAGAGCGCGGTCCGGCACGCCCTGGAGGGCGTGAACATCGCCTGCTACCTCATCCGCTCCTCGGCACGGGCGCATCATTCGAACAGCGCGACCGCATCGCGGCGGGAACCTTCGCCGCCGCCGCGAAGGCCGCAGGGGTACAGCGCATCGTCTACCTGGGCGGCATCTTCGCCGGGCAGGCCGGCCAGCTGTCTCCGCACCTGCGCTCCCGCGCGGAGGTCGGCGACATCCTGCTGGCCAGCGGCGTGCCTGCAGCCGCGCTGCCGGCTGCGGTGATCATCGGCAGCGGATCAGCGTCGTTCGAGATGCTCCGCTACCTCACCGAGCGCCTGCCGGTCATGGTCACCCCAAATGGGTCCACCCGCATTCAGCCGATCGCCGTCCGTGACGTGCTGCATTACCTAGCCGGCAGCGCCACGCTGCCGGCCGGTGCCAGCCGCCGCCTCGGCATCGGCGGCCCCGACGTGCTCACCTACGCGGAGATGATGCGCCGGTACGCCGAGGTGGCCGGGCTCACGCCCCGGATAATCGCGCGGGTGCCGTTGCTGACGCCACGACTGTCGTCGCCGTGGGTCGGGCTGGTGACGCCGGTGCCCGCGAGCCTGGCCATGCCGCTCGTCGAATCCCTGCGGAACGAGGTCGTTCGCTCCGGGCACGACATCGCCGGGTACATCCCGGACCCGCCCGGGGGCTCCTGCCCCTCGGGCAGGCCATCACCCTGACGCTGTCGCGCGCGTCGACGTACAGGGATCCGCCAGCCCACGACGGGCCGGTCGGCAGCGGGTCGCTGGGCGCGCCGGGCGTGGCGGCCGGCGACCAGCGGGTGGAGACGGTGCCCTCGCGGGTGTGCCGCAGCGCCGTCCTCGTCATCTGGGGGATCGGCTTCCTCGTCCGCGTCGGCGAGGGCACCTCACGCAGCCGCTGGTACCGGCGGTGACCCCTCCCCTCCGTGCGAGCGGCGCGCCCGTCCGCCGCGAAGTAGCGGAAACCGCGCACGCACCTGCGGCACCGGATTCCTGCCCTCTGCCGAGCACGTCAGCTGTGCCCAGCCCATGTCAAGACGCCAGAGACGGGCCTGCAAACCGCCAGCCAGACGACACATTAGCCAGGCGGGTGCGCCTAAAGGTCACTTGCTCGGCTGCGGTGCCTTGCATGAGACCTGCGGGTTAACGCCCACGTAGTTGAGCGGGCCCGCGAGGATCGTCACGATTATCGTGCTGGCCCGGGAGCAGTTCGGGTCAGAACTGCCGTAGTAGTGGCGCTGGCCGCCGGCGATGGCGCCGATGATCAGCCAGACGATGAGCAGGACCGGTGCGATGCGCATAATCCCAGTGAAGGCCATCCGCAGGGCGAGCGGAAATGAGCGATCCGGCCAAGGCCCATCACCCAGGCCGATCGCCGCGGACGGCGTTTGTCTGGTTACGTGAATCAGCGCTCCCGGGGGATGGAAGGCCAGGCTTATGCGGCACATGCGGCATGTCGCTGAACGGATGCGGACGCCTGCCCAGCGTGCATGGCTCCCGGCGTGCGGCTCATCATTGACCAGTCCGGAGTGTCATTCCGACACGTGGCAGGGCCGGCCGTGCTGATTGCCTTCTTCCTGCGACTGATAATCGCGGCCGATCGCGCGCGTGGCTTTGTCATTTCGCCAGCCCGGATACGAGCAAGAATCCGCGGCCCCGGGAAGGCGCCGGGCGGATGAGCCATGGCCGGATGCCGATCCCTGGAAGCCGCGCCCGCCGCCCACCGGCCGACTGCGGCCGGCCCTCACCTCCCCCCCGGGCCCCGTCATAGTGGCCGTCAGGTGAGCGGCCGCGCGCTGGCCTCCTTCCCACCTTCTTCTGCAGGTCAGCGGATCTCTGGGCGTCCGTTTCTGGCTGTGGAGTCCGGGTAGGCACACGGCTGCCCGGACCACGTGGTCGCCGATAAGGGATGAGGTGCGAGATGACCCGAGGGCAGCCTCCGCTGGCGAACATCCTCACGCTTGGCGTACGGGACTTCGGCGGGCAGCGGGACTTCTACCGCCGCCTGGGCTGGCCGCAGGTTCTCGACTCCGATGACTTCGCGGTCTTCGAGCTGCGCGGGGCGCTGCTCGCCTTGTTCCCGGTGGACAAGCTCGCCATTGACAGCCGGGCCAGGCCGGAGACCGGTAATGGCGGCATCCGCTTTTCCATCATCATCAGCATGGACAGCCCTGAAGAGATGGACGAGCTAGCGGATCGCGTCCGCCTGGCCGGCGGGACCATGACGAAAGAGCCTGCTGACGCGGAGTTCTTCGCGGGCCGCGACGCCTACTTCGCCGACCCGGAAGGCAACTACTGGGAGATCGCCTGGGCATCCGCGGACAATCCCGTGACCGCCGCCGCCCGCCGTGCCGCCGGCATCATGTGACCGGCGGCCACCTGGCGGGGGATCTTCCAGGACCGCAGTGAGCAGCCGCTGGGGGGCAAGTCAGCCGGGTCTGCCGCGGCCGGGCGACGCCGACACGATCATCAGGCTGGCCATGAGGTGGCGCCCGCTAGAGAAGGCTGCGCCAGAGACCGCGCCGGCGAGCTGATCGGCGACTTCGCCAACGGCGTGAAAGCGCGATCGCGTACTTCGCCCAGCGTGCGGGCACTGGCTAGCCGCTGCCGAGCACCAGCACAGCCAGTGGGGGTGTCCGCTACGATGGCGACGTGGTCACGGCGTCTCGGGTGACGGGACTGCCCTCGGCAGCGCTTTCCCTTGTGAGCGGTCCCGCCTGGTCATCATGCGGGAGAAGGGAGCAGAGCAGTGTCCCAGGAGGCTCCTGCCCTTGAGGTGCGCGACCGGTGGGACGGCGCCGAGGTGACCATGACTGTCCGGGGCGAGATCGACCTGAGCACCGCAGAGGTGCTCTCCGAGCGGCTGGCGGAGGCGACGGGCAGGAACCCGAGCCGGCTGGTGGTCGACATGGCCGGGGTTGGCTTCATGGACTCTGCCGGGCTGCACTGCTTCGTCCGCCGGGTGCTCCCAGCGAGCTGCCCGCTCATCCTCCGCTCAGCCCAGCGCCACGTGCGGCAGGTCTTCGAACTGACCGGGCTGGGCACGGTGTACGACTTCGAGTAGCGCACCCAGGCCGACGACAGGAGGCCCGCGCGGTGCGGTACTGCGCGGTCCGTGCCGCCCTCGGTGACCGGGTGCTGTCCGATGACGGGCGGGCGCAGGTGGTGTACGACGTGATGCACCTCACCGGCCTGGCGCCCTACGGGCAGGAAGACGACGCGGTGCGGTGGGTCGCGGCACGGCGATGACCACGTCCACATCGTGGCGATGCTTGCCCGCCAGGACGGCCGGGGCTGCCGCCCGTGCGGATCGTCACGGAGCCCCGGTGCGCGCCCCGGGCCGGTCGCTCTAGCCTCGGATCATGACGCGGGATTCCGCCGCCGGCAGCGCCTGGCTCTGGGGGCGGGTCATCGGCGGCCTAGCCGTGGTGTACTTCCTGCCGGTTATCATCGGCGCGGCCCGCAAGGTCGAGCACCTGGCGGTCATCGGGATGCTCAGCATGTTCCCGCTCGCCTGGCCCGCCGCGCTGGCTGGCGCGCTCATCTTGCCCGCCGCCAGCCGGCTGCCCCGTACCCGGCACATGACTACGGTCCGGCGCCGTACCCGCCGCCCGGTTCCGGCGGCCCGTACGGCTGACCGCGAGCCGGACGAAGGCTGCCTGTAACAAGCGAGCCCGTCACTATCGCCGGGCCGGGACCAGGCCACCCCCCGGCCTAGGCCGTGCTACGCGTCAGATCCTCCTCCCACCTGCGCTGTTAGCCCTGACACGCGGCTGACAGGTGCACTCTGCCGGCTGCGGCCGAGGTGCCTCCCCCTCCGCGCGGAAGGGCCTCCAATACAGAAATCCGGAAAACAGGGTCATATTTCATTTCCCGTTATCAAATCGTGACATTCATCGGGGCATTCCTGTGCGCGTGTAGGGATCCGCTGAATATGTCGGCCCGGCCCGCCTACTTGTCGGTTCCGATGTCGGTGACTGCACGCCAAGTTACCGGCGCGCCCGTCCAGGCTTAGCTACGGGACTGGAGCGTGACCGTGATCTTGCGGGTGAGCTTCAGCGCGTGGTAGCCGACGATCACTGCGATGACCAGCGCGGTGGCTGGGTCGAGCCAGTACCAGCCGCCCGTGCCGAGGATGATCGCGCCGCTGGCCGCGACCCCGGAAGCGGCGGCGGCGTCAGCGGCGGTGTCGAGCAGGACCGCCTTGACGTTCAGGTCCTCGGTGCCGTCCTCGTGGCCGGCGTCGCCGCCCAGGATCAGTGCCCCGGCCAGCATCACGACCGCAGCAATCGCGCTGACGACCAGCACGGGAAGGCCCTCGACCTGATGAGCGCCCGCGGCCAGATGCAAGATCGCCGCCACGGCGACCGTGATGTTCAACAGCAGCAGCCAGCCGGCGTTGACCAGCGCGGCGATGGTCGTGGCGTTGGGGTAGCCGCGCGGGCGGGCGGCGAGCCAGATGGCCAGCAGCGAGACGCCGATCGCGGCGGCGTCGGCGAGGTAGTCCACGCCCGCGGCGAGGACGGCCAGCGAGTGCGCGGCCAGCCCGGTGATCACCAGCGCTGTGATGAGGGCGAGGTTGAGCAGCAGCACGACGGCCAGCCGGCGGGTACGGGACACGGCCCGATCGTACGAGGCCCCGCACGCTCATGCTGGGGCGCAGGCGGGGGCTGGGATGAAGCCGGGCGCCCTGCCCGGCGACCGCAGGCAAGCGCGGCTCACCCGGCCCCATCTGGCTGCCTGGTGTCAGTCCGCTGTCAGTTACTGACAGTGCTGGTGCGGTGGACCGTCATGTGGGCCAAGGTGGTACTGCCCTCTGTCGCCGTTCATCTTTCTTCTAGAGGAAGAGGCGGAGGCGATCGCGGACCTGGAGCGCGGCTGGGTCGTTCCCGAGGGCGGCGAGGTCTGCGTCTAGTTCGGCCATCCGGTCGGCCAGGCGAGTAGAGGCGACTCCGCCGGCGATGTCGATGGCGGTGGCCGCCGCGTTGCCGGCGGCGTCGAGCTCGCCGGCGAGGACGTGAGCCCTGGCGAGGCCGATGTGGTCGAAGGCGCGGGAGCGTGCGCGCTCGGCTGGGCGCAGGGGGATGGCCTGCCCGGTCATGGTGATGGCGGCGCGGACGAGGCCGGGCTGGTGGCGGGCGGCGAGCAGGTGGGCGATGCCGATGGTCGCGTGGTACTCGGCGGGGTCGAACCACTGGACCCACTCGGGGTCGTTGCCGGGGCTTGCTGCGGCGAGGCCGTCGGCTGCTGCTCCTGCGGCGCGGTGGAAGCCGCTGATGTCGCCGGTGATGGCAAGGTACCTGGCCTCCAGGGCGGCGAGCACGGCCCTGATGCGCCCGGCGGGGAGCTTGCGGGTGCCGTACTGCGCGAGCTGGACCATTTCCAGGGCGTCATCGACGCGGCCGAGGTGGTTCGCCACGCGGGACAGGCAGTTGAGGAGGTGGGCGGCGATGGCGATGTCGCCTGCCTCGGCGGCGGCGCGCAGGCCGAGCAGGAGGTACCGCTGTCCCTCGGGGGACCGGCCGGCGTCGTGGGTCATCCAGCCCGCGACGCTCGCGAGGTCCGCGACGGCGGAGAACAGCTCGCGGCCGACCGCATCGCTCATCCGGCCGTGGCGCAGCAGCTCGGCGGTCGCCTTGAGCTGGGCGACCACGGCGTCACGGGACAGGCCGCCGCCGTGCTGGTTGTCCCAGGCGCGGAACGCGGCGGTGGTTGCGCGGATCTTCTCCACGTCAGCCAGGCCGATCCTGCCGGGCCGGTCGGGCTGGGGGAGGTCCCCCGGGGCCTGGTGGAGCCAGGGCCGGACCGCGTCCAGGAGGTCGTCTCCGGTGAGCAGCGTGCCCTCAGGGTCGGGCTGCTGGCTGATGAGGTCATTGCGCGTCATGTCGAGGACCGCCTTGATGACTGCGTCCGGGTGCCAGGGCAGCCGGCTGCCGCCCTGGCCTGATGAGGTGGGGGCCATGCCGATGTCGGCGCGGCTGAGGGAGTAGGCGAGGCCGCACAGCCCGGTGAGCGCCTCGGCGATGAGGTCGGGCATAATCCCGCGGGGCTGCTCGCCGGCGACCCACCGGCTGACGCGCGAGCTGTCGGGCGCGGCGTTCAGCGGCGGCCGGTGCTGGCGGGCAAGGCGGCAGACCTCGTCGGCGACCTGCTGGTAGCTGCGTCCCGACTTGCTGATCCAGGTCGCGAGCGCCTGGTTGCGCTGCTGGGGGGTGCCGGTCACCTGCGCCTCCGGCGGGGTCTGGTCTCACGGCCACTCCAGATTGCATACCCCCCGATCGCTGTGCGTGCAAACCAGGCTCGCCGTATTCGCAGCGGCTTCCGCAGCGCCGGGCCACCGGGCGCACCGCCAGCGCGCAGGGTTCGTCCGCAAGTACCCGCAGTTACCGGAAGCCTGGAAGGGCAGCGGCCTGCCGGGCTCTCCTGGGACTGGGCCCGGTAACGGGGCCCGATCACCTGGAGGAGGTGAGGTCCGTGGAAGTATCCGGTGAGCTGACGCCGGACCAGGCGCGGGAGGTGCTCGGCTGGGACCGCGAGTACCTGTGGCACCCGTGGAGCCCGGCTGATGCCCGCTGGCCGCTGATGGTCGGGGGCGAGGGCTGCTTCGTCGCTGACGCGAGCGGGCGCCGGTACCTGGACGCACGGGCCTGCACGCTCAACGCGGCGCTCGGCTACGGGCACCCGGCGGTGATCGAGGCTGTCACTGCCCAGATGGCGCGGCTGATGACCTACGACCTGTCCTGCGGCACGACTGCCCCAGCGATCGCGCTGGCGCGGCGGCTCGCGGGCCTACTGCCCGGACAGCTCACGCGGACGTTCTTCGTCAACTCCGGGTCCGAGGCCACCGAGGCCGCGATCCGCATCGCCCGCATGTACCACCAGCTGACCGGGGCACCCGGGCGGCGCGTGGTGATCACCGTGCACGACGGCTACCACGGCGCCACGCTCGCGGCGCTGGCCGCGACCGGCTCCCCGTTCCGCCGGAGCGGGGCCGAGCCGCTGCCGGACGGGTTCGCGGCGATCCGGACGCCCCGCTGCGCCGGCTGCGCCGACGGGACCGCGCACGGGCAGTGCGAGGTTCCCGGCCCCGGCCAGGTCGCCGATATGATCACCAGCCTGGGGCCGGAGCAGGTCGCGGCCGTGCTCATCGAGCCGGTCCTGGGGGTCGGCGGGGTCATCCCGCTGCCGGACGGCTACCTGGCCCAGGTACGGCAGGCATGCGACGAGCACGGCGTGCTGCTGATCGCCGACGAGGTGATGACCGGGCTGGGCCGTACCGGCCGGATGTTCGGCTTCCAGCATGACGACGGCGTCGTCCCGGACATCGTGACCACGGGCAAGCACCTGACGGGCGGGCACCTCCCGCTCGCGGCCGTCACCACGACCCAGGCGGTCTACCAGGCGTTCGCCGCCGATCCCCTGCTGGGCGGGCTGCGGCACGGGCACACCACCTCGGGCCACGCCACCGCGTGCGCCGCCGCGCTCGCGTGCCTGGACGTGATCGACCGTGACGACCTCGCCGGGCGTGCCCGCCAGCTCGGTGCCGTCTTGCTGGGCGAGCTGGGGCGGCTTCGCCGGCATCCGATCGTCCGTGACGTCCGGGGCCGCGGGCTGCTCGCCGGGGTGGAGCTGGCCAGCGACGCGCTGGCCGGACAGGTCGCTGATCAGTGCATGCGCCGCGGCGTCCTTGTCAGGCCGATGGGCGCGGTCTTGCAGGTCGCCCCGCCGCTGATCATCACCGAGGACCAGCTCCGCCAGGTCACGGCCATCATGGACCAGGCATGCGCGCACGTCACGGCAGGCGCGGCATGACGGCCGGGCGGGCGACCGTGATCTTGCCCTGCGCGGGGGCGGGGCAGCGCCTCGGGCTGCCGTTCGGCAAGGAGCTGCTGCCGCTGGGACCGGGGTCAACGCCGCTGGACGAGGCCATCAGCCTGCTGCTTCCGCATGCCTGCGCCCTGCGGCTGGTGGTGGTCCTGGGAGCAGGGCGGGAGGCTACCGCGCGGCACGTCGTGCGCAAGGCCGCGCCGGCGAGCCTGCCCGTCGCGTTCATTACCCAGCTACCGGGACTGACCGGGTCAACCGGCGCGGTGCTGTCCGCGAAGCCCTGGTTCGCGCAGCGGAACCTGGTCCTGCTTCCCGACCAGGTTCTCGCCAGCCCGCCCCGGGACCTGGTCGCCAGCGCGCTGGACGCGCTCAGCGACGCGCCGTTCTGCTTCCTGGCCTCCCGCCAGGACGACCCGGCGGCCATCACCCGCGACGGGGCGCTGTGCATCTCCGGGGCCCCTGCGCGGCTGCTGGACTACGCCGAGCACCCTGCCGTGGCCGATGCCGGGCGGTTCAACGCCACCTGGTTCGGCTTCGGGTTCCGCCGCGACCACGCCGATGAGGCCCTGTCCCTGGTGCACCGGGCCGTCACTGGCGGGCCGGTCACCACGGCGGACGTGACCGCCAGCCCGCTCGGCGGCTGCCCCGTCATCGAGGCCGGCCCGTACCGGGACCTCGGCACCTGGGCGGCGGTCCGGGCGCACTGGGCCGCAACCGCGCCGCCAGAGGGAAAGGAGGCACAGCCGTGAGGATCACCGTGTTCTGCGGCCCCTACCCGGTAGATGAGCACCTCGGCGGGACCGGGCTGCGCATGTGGGAGCTGGCCCAGGTCCTCGCCGGCGACGGCGCGGACGTCACCCTCGTCGTCCCCAGGCCGTCCACGTTCACCTGGCCGGGCGTCACGATCACCACGTTCACCGAGGATGCCTGGCCGGGGCTGATCGCCGGGGCCGACGCG
>JAICUO010000995.1 GCA_025935815.1 Streptosporangiaceae bacterium | reverse complement strand
AGGTTGTAGGAGACGGCTTTCATGGTGACCCGGGAGCCGCTCTGCGAGAAGTCGCCGTTCCAGCTGTGCGTGACCCGCTGGCCGGCGGTGAAGGTCCACCCGGCGGTCCACGGCGAGAGCGCGTCGCTGCCGGTGTTGGTGACGTAGACGTTCGCGGTGAAGCCATTGTTCCACTGATCGGTCACGGCGTAGTGCACGGTGCACGAGGCGGTCCGCACGGGCGGAGGCGCGGCCTGAGCGGAGGTCTTCGGCGGCGGCGCGGACGACGTCGCGGAGCTGGGTGTGGCGGTCTGCCGAAGCACCGTGGGCACCGCCGTAGGGCTGGGACTGGACGTAGGCGTGGTGGAAACGGCCTGCGGAGCCGCGGTCGCGGGAGCGAGCGGATCGGGCGCGAGCGCGGTCTGCCGAGCGGGCGAGCTTTCGGAGGTGACGGCAATGATCACGAGGCTGGCAAGAACGACAACGGCCCCACAGACGGCGGTGACCCACCGAATCCGCCGCCCGGCCCGCTGCTGAGCGGCGGCGGCCTCCCGCGCCCGCTGTTCGAGCCGTTCCCGGTAACCCTCACCGGTGTCGTCTTCCCGAACCCGCGCAGCAAGGACCACGGTCTCACTCTCGAGAGACCGTGGAACAGCCCCGGTCTCCCGAAGAAGCTCGTCAACGGAGAACTCATCATCCTGCGGCCGGCCGGCGCGCGCCATACCGGAACCTCCAGTCCCTGAGGGCGCTCGAACGCGCTGGCTTGCCCGGCGAATCCTAGGAAGCGGGGACGGTCTTGTAAACCGTTTGGAGAGAGGTGGCTGCGCCAGTCATCAGCGGCCGGTTCGCGTACTGGCCCATCCGCCGCGTGGCGAAGCCCGCTGCTGGGTCCGGCCGAGTCTCGCCGGGCTTCGACGTCGGGCGTTTGCCGAGGTCAGAGGGCTGAATCGGTACGGGAAGTGGGACACCGGCCGATCTTGCCAGAGGGTCCACGGACCTCGATCCGCACCCCCCTGAACGAGGGGGTCGGGTGGCCGTATACTCTTTCTTCAGCAGGTCCGAGTGGCGGAATGGCAGACGCGCTAGCTTGAGGTGCTAGTGCCCTTAACGGGCGTGGGGGTTCAAGTCCCCCCTCGGACACATATTCGTGGCAAGCCTGCCACATCTGACGTATCAGTGCTCGAACGCACTTCGACACGCTTACCGATCGTCTTCCTGGCACCCCCGTCGTATCCGGCGGGGGTGGTCGTCGTGACCGGTGCCGTGATCAAGCCGCTGGTCTTCCCGGCTCTCCCTGACGGCGGTCGTGCCGCGGGCGCACCTTCTGGCCAGGTAGCCGGTCGCCGGACGTTGCCACTGCCTGTCGTTCCGGTGCCGCGCACGAGCAGCACCGTGTACGGGCTGGCTGCTGTGGACTGCCGGGGCCGCGTTGCCGATCGCGCGGTCTTTGCCGCGCTCGGCTGGCTGCCCGGCACCCGCCTAGATATCCGTGAGTGCCACGGCCTTCTCGTTGTGCAGCCTGACGGGCACGGCGTCTTCAGCGTGACCAACCAAGGCCACCTGCGGCTACCCGCTGCCGTCCGGCACTGCTGTGGCCTGATTCCCGGGGACCGCGTCCTGCTGGCCGCCGATCCCCGGCGTGACGTGCT
>JAICUO010000161.1 GCA_025935815.1 Streptosporangiaceae bacterium | reverse complement strand
CGGGGCGCGTTCTACGAGCGCAGCCGGCACGCCCCTGGCGTCCGGGCCGCCGCCCGCGAGCAACTCGGCGAGCCTGCCTTCGACGCTGCCTACCAGCGGGGCCACGACCTCGGCAAGGAGGCCGCCCTGGCGCTGGTCCGCGCTGTGCTGGCCTAGGTGCGCCTGCGGTAGACCTGGACGGCGAGCGGGGCGAAGACCAGGAACAGGCCCAGCGACCACAGCAGGGTCCGGATCACCGCAGGCGCCACCGGGCCGCCGACCAGCAGGCCGCGCTCGGCCTCGGTCAGGAACGTCAGCGGGTTGCCCTTGACGAACGCCTGCAGCCAGCCGGGCAGCTTATCCGTCGGCACCAGGACGTTGCTGCCGAATGTCAGCGGGAAGTAGATCAGCGACCCGATCCACTGCACGCCGCGCGCGCTGCCCGAGACCAGGCCTAGCAACGCCGACAGCCAGCACATCGACAGTGCGAAGACCAGCACCAGCAGGCACGCGGCGGCCGCCGCCAGCGGGGAGGCCTGGATCCGGAAGCCCAGCAGCATCCCGAACGCTAGCGTGATCGCCACCGACAGGGCGTAGCGGGTCACGTCGCCGAGAACCGCGCCGGCCAGCGGCGCCGACCGCGAGATGGGCAGCGACCGGAACCGGTCGAAGACCCCCGTCCTGATGTCCTCGCTGAGCGCCTGGCCGGTGCCCAGGGTGGAGAAGATCACCGCGAGCACGAGGATGCCGGGCAACTCGAACTGCAGGTAGTTGTGGACGTTCCCGGAGATCGCCCCGCCGAAGAGGTACGTGAACAGCAGCAGGTACATCACGGGGGTCAGCACCAGCCCGAAGATGTCCTCCGGGTTGGTCCGCAGCTTCAGCAGGCTGCGCCAGGTCAGCGTGAGCGTGTTGGCCACGGCGGTCAGCGGGCTGAGCCGGCGCGACGGGGCAACGGTAACGGCCGGGGCGAGCGCGGTCATTGGGGAATCCCTTCCGGTTCAGGTGCACGATTGCCGGTCAGCGCCAGGAAGACCTCATCGAGGCTCGGCTTGCGCAGCGCGAGCTCCTCGATCCCGATGCCCGCCTCGTCCAGTTCGCGGACCAGGGCCGGCACCAGCGCGGAGTCCGGCACCGCGACGGTCACCGTGCCCGAGTCGGGGGAGGTCGCCGGAGCCAGGCGGTGTCGTTGAGTGAGGATGTCCTCGATCTGCGGTACCCGCCCGGGGTCAGCCGGGGTGACCGCGAGGACCTGGCCGCTGACCTTGGCCTTAAGCTCGTCCGGGGTGCCGGTCGCGATGACCTGGCCCTTGTCGATCACCGTGATGTCGTGGCACAGCTGGTCCGCCTCCTCCAGGTACTGCGTGGTCAGCAGCACGGTGACGCCGTCGGCGGTCAGCCCGCGGACGATGGACCACAGCTCGTTGCGGCTGCGCGGGTCCAGGCCGGTCGTCGGCTCGTCGAGGAACAGCACGCGCGGGCGGCCAACCAGGCTCGCGGCCAGGTCCAGGCGCCGCCGCATGCCGCCGGAGTAGGTCTTGGCCGGCCGCCGGGCGGCCTCGGTGAGGTCGAAGCGCTCCAGCAGCTCGGCGGCGCGGGCCTTCGCCTCACCGCGCGAGATGCCGAGCAGGCGGCCGATCATGACCAGGTTGTTGAGCCCGCTCAGCAACTCGTCGACCGAGGCGTACTGGCCGGTGAGGCCGACCAGCTGGCGGACCGGGTGCGCGTCGCGCTGCACGTCGTAGCCCAAGACGGTGGCCGTGCCCGCGTCGGGCCGGATCAGCGTGGCGAGGGTGCGGACCACCGTGGTCTTGCCCGCGCCGTTCGGCCCGAGCAGGCCAAGGACCGTGCCCGTGCGGGCGGTGAGGTCGACCCCGTCCAGCGCCGTCGTCTTGCCGAACCGCTTGACCAGGCCATGCACCTCGATCGCGATGCCATCGTGGTCTTTAGCGGGCGTTTGTCCGTTCATGTCGCCTATAGTGGCCGGCCTCGCTGCCAGCCCGCGCACAATCGGCTGTCAGCGCCGGCCCGCAGCCCGCCAGCCCCGCCGCGAAAGCCAGGCACCCCGCCGTCAGGCGCCCGACGACCCCGCTAGAGCAGGTCGAGGTCGGCCTCGGCGAGCAGTCGGGGGGCGTCTTCGGGGGCGGTGAGCAGGCGCGCCAGCAGGTGCCGGGCGCTCCACTGGCCCGCCGCCCACGCCAGGCCGCAGGCCAGGCCGGCCGGCGTACCGGCGTGCACCTCCCCGTCCGTGCAGCGCCACGGTACGGGCACGCCGTCCACGACGAGCTTGTCGTGGGCCAGGTAGGACTCCGGGGCATCGGGGAGCACCATGGCGACGATCGCGGGCACCGGCCGCCGCTCGCCCGCGCCGTCGGCCGTGCCCTCAACGATGCCCGGCACCGACTCCGACGCCACCGGGATGTCCAGCAGCTCGGCGAGAACCAGCGACCGGTCATACGGGGCGAGGACCAGGGGCCGGCCGGCGACCAGCGGCCACAGGTCGGGGGAGTCCAGGACGAGGGCGCCGGAGGCGCTGGCCACGACGACCGCGTCGCCGAGGACCACGCGGACCCGCTCCGGCGGGGTGACCTCCGGATCCGCGGCGGCCAGGGCCGCCCATAGCGACCGCAGCTGGGCGCGGTCCACCACCCGGGCGGGATCGGCCAGCCGGCCCAGCAGTTCGTCCGCGCCACCCGGCTCGGCCAGCAGTGCCGCGAGCGAATCACGGACGCCCAGGGCCCGGGCCAGCACCGGGTCGGCCAGCAGCCGGGCCAGCACCGGGTCGCCGCCGGCGATGCCGGCGGCGTCGTCGTACAGGCCCTCAAGCAGGGGGTCGGCCGCCGCGGTGCGCAGGTCCGCCGGGCGGTGGCCGCCGAGCACCGGGTGAGTCCGCAGCCACCAGGCGGTATAGGACGGCACGTCGGCGTGCCGCCCGTCGGCCAGCCGGATCCGCGTCGGGGTGGCCAGCGCGGCCCGCAGCGCCGGCCGCGTCGCGATGATCTCCAGCGCCCGCGGCCACCGGCCAGTGTCGACGAGATCCAGGTCGCGGATGGCGATGACCTCGACCGCGGACGGGGGTACCGGCCCGTCCAGTGCCGACGACGAGCCGGCGCCGCCGAGCAGGCCGCCCGCCCACGCCGCCCAGTCCTCGGCCCCGTCGAGGTCGAGGTCGAGGTCATCGCCGAGGTCAACGTCGCTCGCGGTGAGCAGGCCGAACGAGGTCAGCACGCCCACGGCCTCCAGCACGCCCGTCCCGTACCGGCCGGCCAGGGCCGGCTCGACGGCGCCGAACGCCTCCGGGGTCACCACCCCGGCCAGTTCCCCGCCGGGCAGCAGCAGGTCACCGGCGGGGTCCCATTCGCCGTCATCGGCGGGCAGCGCCAGGTCCGCCAGCCACGGGAACTCGCCCGGCCGCACCCCGGCCGCGGCCACGAGCTGCAGGACCGCCTCCGCGATGGGCGCGGGATCGTCCTCATCCATCGACGCGTCCACGGCGGCGAGCGTCGCCGGGTGATCCAGGACGCTGCGCGGCGTCGCCTCCATCGCGCCGAGCCGGGCCAGCAACGGGTGCGCCGCGCCGGCGGCGGCGATCCGCAGCCGCAGCGGCGCCAGCCGCGCCGGGTCGCCCAGCCCCGGGCCGGGCAGCAGCACCCCGCGCGGGCCGCGGATCAGCCGGCCGTCGGCCAGCGGCACCGGCAGCGCCCCCAGCTCGCCAAGCGCGGCCGGGTCGGCGCCGGCCAGCGCGGCGTACAGGCCCCGCCACCACGACGGCGGGCGATCCACCTCGGTGAGCAGGTCAGCGAGCTCGGCCATCGGCAGCCGCCGGATCCCCAGCGCCGCGTACGCCGGGTGCCTGCGGGGGCCGCCGATGAGGGCCGGCCACAGCGGCGCCAGGTAGCCGGCCAGCCCCGGCGGGGCCGTCACGTCAAGCAGCAGCGCCTCCCGGGGGGCGACGCGCGGGCTCTCATCCGGAACGGGCCGGGGCGACTGCCCCGTTCCCCGGTCAGCCGCGGCGGGCAGGAATGCCACGCCGGGCAGCCGGTCGAGGATCGCCTGGCGGAGCCGCACGTCCAGTTCCCCGGCGGCGACCGGGCCGGGCACCAGGTCAAGCAGCCCGTGTCCAGCAGTCAGCGGCGGCAAGATCCGCGCGTAGGCGTCCGCTGCCCGCTCGACCAGGAAGGCGGTCAGCGGGCCGGGCGCGACGTGCCGCCGGTCGGGAGACAGCGGGAACGACGCGAGCAACAGGGCGGGCAGCCCCAGCGGCTCATCGGAGGGCGTCGGCGCGTGCACCACTGGCGGCACCCCGTCGGGCAGCCGGGCCGGCTCGTTATCGCTGGTCACCGGGATGGCCCAGCGCACCGACCAGGTGGCGCGGGCACGTTCCTCGGCGGGCTGGTCGGCGAGCAGTGCCGGGTCCAGCGCGCCGCCGGCGGCGACCGTCCGCCACGTTGTCGCGGTCACCGGTGAGTCAGCGGGGACTCCCGGACCGTTGGGGATGGATGTGATCGTGATCGTGACCGAATCGCCCGCGCGCCGCGCGGCCAGGACCCGCGTGCCCGCGGGCGTGTCGATGGTGACCTCGGCCAGCGCGGGCAGCGCGAGCAGCAGCGCGGGGCCGGCCTGGGCCAGCAGCCGCCCGGCGAGCGTCACCGCGGCGTCGTCGCGCAGCGGCAAGATCACCGCCGTGTCGAACCCGTCCGGCAGTGGAGTCTCCGGTAGCGCGGCGGTGGCCGGGAACGGCAGCCGCAGCACCGGCCCGTGACCCGAGCGGGCGGCCAGCTCGGCGGCGAGCCCGGGCAGCCCGGCGGCCAGCTCGGCTGAGCGTGCCCGCGACCATTCAACGGCCCCGCCCCGGGTAACGATCCGTGGCTCATCGCTGATCGCCGCCACCGCCGCGAAGCCCACGCCGAACCGGCCAGTGGTTCCTGCTGCGTCATCGCCTCGCTTGCTGGAGGCACGCAGCGTGGACAGCGACTCCACCCCGGCGGCGTCCAGCGGCGCGCCGGTGTTCGCGGCGGTCAGCGTGGCCCGGCCGTGCTCGCCGGCCGCCAGCGTCAGCCGCAGCTGGCCGGGGACGCCGGCCCGCGCGGCGGCGTCGGCGGCGTTTTGCGCCAGCTCCACCACGACGCGGTCGCGGTACCCGCCGAGCGCGTAGTCCTCCTCGGCGTTGGCGTCCTCGCGGAAGCGGGCGGGCGAGGCCGCCCACGCGTCAAGGACGCGGGCGCGCAGCCCTGCGGTGTTAAACGGATCGTCCGGCACGCCCCCGAGACTACAAGTCACCCGCACACGGGCGTGTACGGCACGTCCGGCAGGTACTCCTGCCACAAGGTGGTGCGCACGGGGGCCTTCAGGGCCTGGCAGATGCTGGCCGCCACCCGGGGCGGGTCGGTGTCCCAGACCCGGGTGCCGCTGGGGGAGGCGGTGACCAGGAGCCGCAGCCGGGCGCTGTAGGAGATGGACCCGATCTGCCCGACGTGGGTCGCGACGACCTGCGTGGGCGTGGTGGCGCTGAATTCCGCCTTGCCTGGCATCGTCCAGAACCGGACGACCCCGTCCACCCCCCCGGCGATCAGGGAGTTATTGGTCAGGAAGTGCACGTCGAAGATCTGCTTGGTGCTGCCGGAAAAGACGCTGTCGTGGTGGATGTCCGCGAACGAGTGCGGCCGCTCGGTCACCGGGCTGATGTAGACGTTGCCGTCCGAGCTGCCCAGGGCCAGGTACCGCCCGTCGGGGGAGAACGCCACGGCGGAGGTCGCGTCCACCCCCCGGAAGTAGTTGGCGAGCGTGAAGCCGGGGACGCTATAGACGCGGATGACGCCGTCGATGCCGGCCAGGACGAGGTACCGCCCGTCGGGGGAGAACGCGACCATGAACACCCCGCCGCCGAATTGCGGCGGGTATTGCGTGTGGTCGATGACGCTGAACGTCTTGACCTTGGTCAGGCCGGGCACCGACCACACTTGCATGGTCGTGTCCTGCACGGCGGAGATGGCCAGCAAGGTGCCGTCCGGGCTGAACGCCATGCTGTTGATCCGGGTGGCCATGCCGGTCTGCATCGTCTCGGTCAGCTTCCGGGTGGCTGGGTCCCACAGCTGGACGGAGTCGCCGGTGCCGGTCGACGCGACCGCGAGGGCCTTGCCGTCCGGCGAGAACGCGAGCGCCGCGATGCCCTTGACCGGGATCACGCCCGTGAGCGTGCGGGCGGGCATGCGGTACAGGGCGACGCCCGGGCCGGCGGCGGTGGTGGTGCTGACCGCCAGCGTGGTTCCGTGGGGGGAGAACGCGGCGGTGAGCGCGCCATTGGCGTGGCCGTCGATCGTGGCGCCCCGGGTGTCCCACAGCCCGATGGTGCCATCGTCGCTCGCGCTGGCTAGCGTCTTGCCGTTCGGCGCGAACGTGATGTGCTGCACCGAGAACCGGTGGCCCGCGTACGTCCCGATGGGCGCCGCCAGGTTCCGCGTGTCCCACAGCCGGACGCTCCCGTCGAGGGAGCTGGCGGCCAGCTGCGTGCCCCCGGGGGAGAACGCGACCGAGGTGACGCCGTTGGGGCTGGCCTTCAGCGTGCGGGTGACCTGGCGGGTCGTGGTGGACCAGAGCTTGATCGTCGCCGGCGCGGCGGCCTGCCCGCCCTCGTCGCCGAACGCGATGGTCTTGCCGTCCGGGCTCACCGCGACCGCCGCCAGCGGGGCCTTCTGGGCGCTGGTGGCCGGCCGCAGCGTCGCCGTCTGGGCGCGGGTGGCGACGTCCCACAGGTCCACGCCGCCGCCCTGCATGGCCGTCACCAGGGACTTCCCATCGGGGGTGAAGGCGAGGCTGCCCGCCGGGGTTGTCCCGGGAAGCACGCCCGATAGCGTCCGGGCGGGCAGGTTCCACAGCATGACCAGGCCTGCCGTGATGTCGGTGTCCGATGTCGAGACGCCGGCCGCGAGGGTGCTCCCGTCGGGGCTGACCGCGAGGCTGATGACCTGCGTGCTCTTGATGCCCGGCAGCGGCGGCAGGGTGAGCGTGCCGACGTGCACCGGGTGCGCGGGGTTGGCCATGGTGAACAGCCACGGGCCGCCCGGCTGGGTGACCAGCAGGGTGCGCCCGTCGGGCGTGAACCTGACCGCGTTGGCCTGCGGGCCGTTGCTGGTAGCGCCCGGGAACTGGAACGACCACAGCTGGCGGTAGGTGGCCGGGTCCCACAGCTGCACCTTGTCGTCTTGCGTGGTCCCGGCGATGAGCGTGCCCGCCGGGTTGTAGGCCACTGCGACGATGTCGGTGTCCTCGGGCAGCCCGTTGGCCTGCTCCAGCCGCCCCGTCATCGGCAGCGTCTGGGTGGCCAGCAGCGCGTTGCGGACCTGGGGAGAGCCCGGGTCGAGGCGGTCGGCCTGCACCGCGAACTTCAGCGCCGTGTCCGGGCGAAAGTCCGCCCACGCCTGCCCGGACACCGCCGCCAGCGCGCTGGCCTCGGCTTTCCGGAAGTTCGCGAGCGCGGCGGCCCGCTGGCTTTGCGCCTGGTCCCGCTGGTTCTGCGCGAAGACGGCCAGGCCGGCCAGGACGAGCGACAGCGCCGCGAGGACGGCGATGATGCCGTTGCGGCGCCGGGTGCCGCGGCGGCGGCGGCGCTCGGAGGCGGCCAGGAAGTCCCTGGCCACCTGGGTCAGCTCGCGGGCGCGCCCGGGGACGGCGGTCCACGCCTGCGCGGCGGCCAGCCGCACGCCGCCGTACAGGGCCGCCGCGTCCTTGCCCTCCCGTGCCCAGGTGGCGCTGGCCGCCTCGAGCTCCTGGCGGGTGAGCAGTCCGGAGCGGTCGTCGTCGATCCACTTGCGCAGCCGGGGCCAGCGACGCAGCATCGCCTCGTGGGTGATCTCCACCGCCTGGCCGCCCGAGGTGAGCAGCCGGGCGGCGGTGAACGCGTCCAGGGCGGTTCGCGTGCCCGCGGGGTCGCCGGACTGACCGAGCAGGCTGTCGGCCGCGACCCGGCGCCGGGTGTCGGCGGTAGCGTCGCTGTCGCTGTCGCCGGGGGCCACGCCGACCCGGACGAGGGCGAGGAAGAGCTGCCGGGCCGCCACCCGGCTGGGCTCGCCCAGCGTGGCGTAGACGTCCTCGGCGGTCTGCGCGATGGCGCCCGCGATCCCGCCGGTCGCCAGGTACCCGGCGATCGTCAGCCGGTTTCCCGCGCGCCGCTGCCAGGTCGCGCGCAGCGCGTGGGCGAGCAGCGGGAGCCGTCCCGGCTCGTAGCCGCCGGCCCGCGTGTTCTCGCTGGTGTCGCCGGCGCAGTCACCGGACTCGTCCACGCCCAAGTCGTTGAGCAGCCGCTCGACCAGGCCGGCCTCCAGCGTCAGGCCCACCGCCCGGGCCGGGCGGACGATCGCCTGCCGCACCTCGGTGGCGGTCATCGCGCCCAGCACGACCTGCCGGGACTGCATCGCCTGGCGCAGCACCGGGTACGCGGTCGCGCGCGCGTAGAAGTCGGCTCGCATGCCGAGCACGACCAGGGCGCTGCCGGGCCCGGCGTCCGCCGCCAGGGTGGCGACCTCGTCGAGGAAGGCCGCGCGCTCGGCCTCGGACTCGCACAGGGTGAATATCTCCTCCAGCTGGTCGATGACCAGCACGATGCGCGCGTCCGAGCTGACGGTCTGGCTGCCGGCCAGCGCCTCCAGGGCCGCGCGGAGGGTCTTGCCCGGCCGCGGCCCGGGGGTGATCATCACCCGCGGCCAGGTGGCCGACCCGGTGGCCGCCAGCCGGCCCTCGGCCAGCGCGGTCAGCAGGCCCGCGCCGAGCAGCGAGGACTTGCCGGTTCCGGAGGGGGCGACCACCAGCAGCGGCCCGCCGGGACCGCCGCGCGACATCTGGTCCAGGTAGCCAAGCAGGTCACCGGTGACGCTCTCCCGGCCGTAGAACCACTTGGCCTGGCTGGGCCCGAACGCGTCCAGCCCGGGATACGGGCACTCGCCGGGCGTGGTGGCCACCCTCGGTGCCCACAGGTCGCTCAGGCCGGCGTCGGACAGGTACAGGTCCCCGCCGACCTGGATCACCACCGCGGACTCGGCCGCCGTCGCGGTCTGGAGGATCGTCCCGGCCGAATCACCGCTCGGGCGGTCCCCGGCCGGCCGGGGCGCGGCCGCGACGGGCGCGCCCCCGGGTACCGGTGGTTGCGCCTGCTCAGGTTCGATGCTCATCTGGCCACGCCCGCCTTACGTGTCCGCATGCCTGGGATGCAGTGCCGTCGCTCTTTGGGCCCGTCGCACTTTCCGGTGTCCGCCTACGCGTCGTCGCCGATCTTCGCGTTGCCCGCCACCTGGATTACGACGCTGCCGGGGGAAGCGTTCGCTTGCTGAGTGATTGTGATTGATTCGTGACGTTCCGCGTGGACTTGGGGCGCGCCCGCCGCGTGCGGCTCGCCGGGAACCGCCACGTCCGCAACCGCGCCGGGGGCGGGACGCTCCGCCCGGCCGTGCGGGCCGACGACGGTTCCTGCCGAGGTGCCGCCGTCTTCCGGCGCTTGCGGCCAGGCGCCGGGGATGAGCTCGGCGGGGGCGGTGAACCGGGCGATCAGGTCGGGCAGCGAGGGGCGGCGGCCCGGCTCCTTGGCCAGGCACGCCTCCAGGACGTCGCGCAGCAGCCCGGGGGCGACCTCGCTGAGGTCCGGCTCGGCCTCCAGGACCCGGTACATGATCGCGGGCACCGACGCGGCGTCGAAGGGCACGCGGCCCGTCGCGGCGTAGGCGAGCACGCAGCCGAGGGAGAACACGTCGCTGGCCGGGGTGGCGGCCTCGCCGCGGAACTGCTCGGGCGACATGAACGCGTACGTCCCCAGCACCGTGCTCGGGGTCGTCAGCGCGGTGGCCCCGGCGGGCCGCGCGATGCCGAAGTCGATGATCCGCGGGCCGTCGCCGGCCATGATGATGTTGGCCGGCTTGAGGTCGCGGTGGACCAGCCCGCACCCGTGGATCGCGGCCAGCCCCTCGGCCAGCGCCGCGCCCAGCGCGCGGGTCGCCCCCCCGGTCAGCGGCCCCTTGCCCGCGACGAACGCGTGCAGCGATGGCCCGGCGATGTAGGCGGTCACCATCCACGGCGGGTCGGCGCGGGGGTCGGCGTCCACGACGGACGCCGTGTGGAATCCGCCCACCCGGCGGGCCGCGTCCACCTCGCGCGCGAACCGCTGCCGGAACTCGGAGTCGGCGGTGAGGTCAGGCCGCACCACCTTGATCGCCACCGGGCGCCCGCCCGGCGACAGGCCCAGGAATACCTGGCCCATCCCGCCGCCGCCGAGCCTGCCAACGACGCGGTAGGCGCCAACCTGGCGCGGGTCCCCAGCCTGCAGCGGATCCATCGCTTGTCTTGCGCTCCCGTCCTGCGGATGGAAGGGGTTAACCCCCTGGGTGAACAGGGCCAAGACGCTCCCAACGGCAAGCCTAGGCGCAGGGCAATCATTTCGGGACATTGGCCGGCGAAATTGGGGTAAACGCCAGTGGGGCCTGAAGGCGGGCGCCGTGGGCGGGGGAACGGCGCGACGGCTATGGTGGGCAGGTGGCACCGTGGGCTGAGCACGCTATCTGGTGGCAGGTGTACCCGCTCGGCTTCACTGGCGCGGAGCCGGCGGCGCTGCCGCCAGGAACTGCTGCCCGGCACCGGCTCGGCCGGCTGACGGCGTGGCTGGATTACGCGGTGGAGCTGGGCTGCTCGGGACTGCTGCTCGGCCCGGTCTTCGCGAGCCAGACCCACGGCTACGACACCACCGACCACTTCCGGATCGACTCGCGCCTCGGCGATGACGACGACTTCGACGCGCTGGTCGCCGCCGCCTCGGCGCGGGGCCTGCGGATCGCGCTGGACGGCGTGTTCAATCACGTCGGGCGGGCGTTCCCGCCGCTGGTGGCGGCGGAGGCGGCCGCGCGGGGCGGTCCCGGCACGCCGGCCTCGCGGTGGTTCAAGCGGGATGAGGCCAGCGGTGCCCTGGCTGTCTTCGAGGGCCACCAGCAACTGGTCGAGCTCAATCACGGCGAGCCCGCCGTCGTCGGGTACGTCACCGAGGTGATGCGCTACTGGCTGGGCCGCGGCGCGGCGGGCTGGCGGCTGGATGCCGCCTACGCGGTGCCCCCGGCCTTCTGGGCCGAGGTCATACCGGCGGTGCGCCAGTCCTACCCCGACGCGTGGTTCCTCGGCGAGATGATCCACGGCGACTACGCCGCCTACGCCGACCGCGCCCGGCTGGACTCGATCACCCAGTACGAGACGTGGAAGGCGATCTGGTCCTGCCTGAACGAGCGGAACTTCTTCGAGCTTGACCACGCGCTCGTCCGGCACAACGCGTTCTGCGACGCGGGCCTGCTGCCGCAGACGTTCGTCGGCAACCACGACGTGACCCGGCTGGCGAGCGCCGTGAACGACCCGCGCCACCTGGGGCACGCGCTGGCCGTCTTGTTCTGCGTGGCCGGCGTGCCCAGCATCTACTACGGCGACGAGCAGGGCTTTACCGGCCTGAAGGAGCACCGGGCCGGCGGCGATGACGAGATCCGCCCCGAGTTCCCGCCCGCGCCGGGCGACCTGGCCCCCTGCGGGTGGCCGACCTACCGGCTGCACCAGCGGCTGACCGGGTTCCGCCGCCGGCATCCGTGGCTGACCCGCGCCCGCACCGTCACCGAGCACATCACCTCCAGCGCGCTGGCGCTGCGCGTCGTCGCCGGGCCGACGGCGCCCGGCGAGGGCCGCCAGGTCCTCCTGCTGCTCAACGCCGGCGATGACCCGGTCAAGTTCCCCGTCGACGCCGGGACGCTGGAGGTCGCCGAGGTCCCCGACCCCGGCGACCCGCCCGCCGTCCCGCTCCTGGTCCCTCCGCACAGCTGGACCATCCTGGCGTAGCCGGTTGATCATGGCTTGAATCCACTGCCGCCCGCCTTATTGACAAGTTTCACAGCCTGGTGAGGATGGGGTCATGCCGTTCTTCGATGGCCAGGCTGGCCGTGTCTACTACCGTCACTGGGCGGCTGCCCAGCCGCGCGCCGCGCTGGTCTTCCTGCACGGCTTCGGCGAGCACACCGGGCTGTACCACCGGTATGGCGCCGCGCTGAACGCTCGCGACATCGACCTGTGGGCCCTTGACGAGATCGGGCACGGCCTCAGCGAGGGACAGCGCGGGAACTTCGGCTCGATCGAGGACCTAGCCGCCAACGGCGGCATGCTGGCGGGACTGGCGGAGGCGGCGGCGCCGGGGTTGCCGCTGGTGATCGCGGGGCACTCACTGGGGTCGCTGGCCGCGCTGTACCTGGCGCTGGACGATCCGGCGCGCTTTCGCGGCGTCGTCATCTCGGGGGCGCCGCTGGCGCCCCTGGAATGGCTGGCGGACGCGCTCGCCAACGGCCAGGAAGAGGTTGACCTCGATCCGGCCGGGTTGTCGGCGGACCCGTTCTACCTCGACTCCCTGGAAAACGACCCGCTCGCGTTCACCGGCGCGGACGTGGCCGCGCTGTTCGGCGCGGCGTTCCCGCCGGCCTGGCGGCGACTGGAGCGCGACCTGCCCGGGCTGGCGCCGTTGCCAGTGCTGGCCGTGCACGGGGGCGAGGACCAGGTCGCTCCGATCGGCGGGGTGCTCGGCTGGCGAGACCGGCTGAAGTCGCTGCGCGTGGCCGAGTTCACCGGCAGCGGGCACGACATCCTCAACGAGGCCGTGCACCGCGAGGTCGCCGCGGCCGTCGCCGACTTCGTCCTGCGCGTCAGCCAGTAGGCGTCAGACGGTACAGGCCCAGTCCTCGGGGCTCATCCGCGGCGGGCCGGCCTCGGCGTCGCCCGGCGGGGGGAAGTGGGTCCTCAGCGTGAACGCGTGCGTCGTCGGCCCATGCCGGCGCAGGTGACGCACCCGGTCCTCCGCCTCGGCGATCGACGGGACGTGCCCGCGCGGCACCCACCACAGCGCCGTGTACGCGTCGGTCATGTGCTCGAACCACTCCCGGCGGCGGCGCAGCACCGCGATGTGCGCCGCCCCGTACACGTACGCGCCGAGCGCCTCGACCGACTCCCACACGGACATGTTGACGAGGATGCCGCCGTCGCAGCCCTCGGCGTCCGCTGCGAAAGCGCGCAGCGCGGTGGCGTTCCCGTCCTCGGTCTGCAGCCGCCAGATGAACCCGGCAGCGGCGTCCGCGACCGCGTTCACCGCGTCCAGGGCGGCGACGAAGCCGGCGATCGGGGGGCTGTCGAGCGGGGCGAGCAGGCGCCCGATGTTGACCTGCGCGAGCACGTAGTCCATTGCCGTGATCCTACGCTGCCCGGATGCTACGCGCCTGGGCGGCGGCCCGCCCCAAAGCCACTATCGGGCGCCGGCTAGCCGGGGCCGCCTACCCCCACAGGCGCCGGGTAGCGATCTCGGCGCCCTTCGCCAGGGTGTCCAGCTTCGCCCAGGCGATCTGCGGGTGCACCCGGCCGCCGAGGCCGCAGTCGGTCGAGGCGATGACGTTCT
>JAICUO010000962.1 GCA_025935815.1 Streptosporangiaceae bacterium | reverse complement strand
CCGGAATCTCACTGATCTCGCCGCCGCCGCATCACGACATCTACTCGATCGAGGACCTGGCGCAGCTCATCCACGACCTGAAGAACGCCAACCCCGCCGCGCGGGTCCACGTCAAGCTGGTCGCCGAGGTGGGCGTCGGCACGGTCGCGGCCGGGGTGTCGAAGGCCCACGCGGACGTGGTGCTCATCTCCGGCCACGACGGCGGCACCGGCGCCGCGCCGCTGACCTCGCTCAAGCACGCGGGTGCCCCGTGGGAGCTGGGCCTGGCCGAGACGCAGCAGACGCTGCTGCGCAACAAGCTCCGCGACCGGATCGTCGTGCAGGTCGACGGCCAGCTCAAGACGGGCCGCGACGTGATCATCGCGGCACTGCTGGGGGCCGAGGAGTTCGGGTTCGCGACCGCGCCGCTGGTCGTGGCCGGCTGCGTGATGATGCGCGTGTGCCACCTCGACACCTGCCCGGTCGGCGTCGCCACGCAAAACCCCGAGCTGCGCAAGCGGTTCTCCGGCAAGCCGGAGTTCGTGGTGAACTTCTTCGAGTTCATCGCCGAGGAGGTCCGCGAGTACCTGGCCAGGCTGGGGCTGCGCTCGCTGGCGGAGGCCATCGGGCGGGTTGACCTGCTCGACACCGCGCTGGCCGTCTCGCACTGGAAGGCCTCCGGACTGGACCTGGCGCCGGTGCTGCACGACGTCCCGGCCTACGACGGGCCGCGGCGGCGCGTGACCGGCCAGGACCACGGGCTGGACAAGGCGCTGGACAACACGCTCATCCAGCTCGCCGAGGGCGCCTTGGAGGAGGGCCGGCCGGTCCGCCTGGAGCTGCCCATCCGCAACGTCAACCGCACCGTCGGGACCATGCTTGGCTTCGAGGTCACCAGGCGGTGGGGCGGCGAGGGGCTGCCCGACGACACGATCACGGTGGCGTTCACCGGGTCGGCGGGCCAGTCGTTCGGCGCGTTCGTGCCCCGCGGCATCACCTTGCGCTTGGCGGGCGACGCCAACGACTACCTCGGCAAGGGCCTATCCGGCGGCCGGCTGATCGCCTTCCCGGCGCCCGGCGCGCCGTTCGCGGCCGAGCATCAGGTCATCGCGGGCAACGTCATCGGCTACGGCGCCACCGCCGGGGAGATCTTCCTGCGGGGCATCGTCGGCGAGCGGTTCTGCGTCCGCAACTCCGGGGCGCTGGCGGTCGCCGAGGGCGTCGGGGACCACGGATGCGAGTACATGACCGGCGGGCGCGTGGTCATCCTCGGGCCCACCGGGCGCAACTTCGCGGCCGGCATGTCCGGCGGGACCGCCTACGTGCTCGACCTCAACCCGGCCCGGCTGAACGCCGAGATGGTCGACGTGGACCCGCTGGAGGAGCCCGACGTGGAGTTCCTGCGGGACGTGGTCTCCAGGCACCACGCCGAGACCGGGTCGCGCGTCGCCGCCGACCTCCTGGCGAACTGGGACGCGGCGCTCGCCCGGTTCACGAAGGTCATGCCCAAGGACTACAAGAGGGTCCTGTCCGCCGCCTCGGCCGCCGAGCGCGAGGGCCGGGACGTCAACGAGGCCGTCATGGCCGCTGCTCACGGGTAAGGGGCTACAGGCACATGGGTGACCCGAAGGGGTTCTTGAAGACTGCGCGCGAGCTGCCGCGGCGACGGCCGGTCGACGTCCGGCTGACGGACTGGCGCGAGGTGTACGAGCCGTTCGCCGCCGAGCGGGCGGAGCGGCAGGCCGCCCGGTGCATGGACTGCGGCATCCCGTTCTGCCATCACGGCTGCCCGCTGGGCAACCTGATCCCGGAGTGGAATGACCTCGTCTACAAGGCGGACTGGGCGGCGGCGGCCGACCGGCTGCACGCGACGAACAACTTCCCGGAGTTCACGGGCCGGCTGTGCCCGGCGCCGTGCGAGGCCGCCTGCGTGCTGGAGATCCGCGAGGGCGACGCGGTCACGATCAAGCAGATCGAGAACT
>JAICUO010000824.1 GCA_025935815.1 Streptosporangiaceae bacterium | reverse complement strand
GGTCATGTGCTTGGTCGGCGGCATGTACTTCAGCGGCGCCCCCGGGAACAGCTCGCGGACCAGCTGCGCGTGCGCCAGCTCCAGCAAGAACGAGTCCGGCACCGCCGGGTTGATCTCGAACGCGTGCCCCAGCCCCAGCTGCCAGGTCGCCAGCCCGGCCTCCAGCGCGAAGTACTCGTTGAGCAACTGCGACACCACCACCGTGTGCGCCGCGTCGACCGCGTCGGCGGTCGTCAGGTAGTTGTCCTCGCCGGTGTTGACCACGATGCCGGCCCGCGCGTGCACCATCCGGGAGAACCGCTGGTCGATGAATGTCCGCACCGGGTTGATGTCGCGGAAGATGATGCCGTACATGCAGTCGTTCAGCATCATGTCCAGCCGCTCCAGCCCGGCCAGCGTGGCGATCTCCGGCATGCACAGCCCGCTGGCGTAGTTGGTCAGCCGCACGTAGCGGCCCAGCTCCCGGGAGGTCTCATCGAGGGCCGCGCGCATCAGGGCGAAGTTCTCCCGGGTCGCGTACGTGCCCGCGTACCCCTCGCGGGTCGCGCCCTCGGGCACGTAGTCCAGCAGCGACTGCCCCGTTGAGCGGATCACCGCGATCACGTCGGCGCCCTCCCGCGCGGCCGCCTGGGCCTGCGGGATGTCCTCGTAGATGTCGCCGGTGGCCACGATCAGGTAGATCCACGGGGGCGCGGGATCGCGGGTCGCGGCGATCATCGACTCCCGGGCCGCACGCTGGCGGTCAATGACCTCCAGGCCGTGTCCCACCCAACGGGCCGCGCCTTCCCGGGCGTTCCTTCCCTCCGCGCCGTCGGGCAGCCGGAACTTCACCTGGCCCGCCGCGGCCTGCTCAGCCAGCGTCCTCAGGTCGGGGTAGCCGCCGCGGGCCAGCGCGTCCCAGACCGGCAGCGCGACCCCGTGCTCGAGGCCGACGCTGTCTCGCACCGCCTCGGCCAGGCGGTTCACCCAGGGCATCCCGCCGGGGTCGGCGCCGTCGAGCCCGGCCATCCGCAGCACGGCCCGCTCGATCGAGCTGGTCGTGTGCGTCCGCGCCAGCCTGGTGACCGGCGCCCCGGCCCGCCGCGCCAGTTCCCGCGCCGTGGCGACCACGGCCGGATCGAGGTTCAGCTTCCCTGTCACCAAGGCTCCTTCCTGGCCGCGCGCCCTCGCGGCCATGGCGCTCCGCGCCTCTTGCTGTTATCTACCGCGATCACGCAATACCGTACCGCCAGGCGACTGCGATGACCCAATCGCGTCAGCGATCGCCCGCATGGCGGCGCTCGAACAGGGCGCCGACCGCTGGGGTCTTGCGCAGCAGGTCCAGCGCGTACCCGGCATGACCGGGGACGTACCCGTTCCCGATTAGCATCGTCACGTCGGCGGCGACCCCTTCCGCGCCGAGGGCGGCGGCGCTGAAGCTGGTCGCCATCGAGAAGAAGATGACCGTGCCGCCCTGCGCGGTCGCCAAGATCGCGCCGCCCTCGCAGCCGGGCACGTCCACGCAGACGACGGTGACGTCGGCGGGCCCGCCCGCCCGGGCGACCGCCTCAGCCAGCGGCACCGCCGCCCTGGCGTCCGCGATCACCACCACGTCCACGAGATTCCCAGCTCCCAGCAATGCGGCTTCGGACTCCGCCGGGACGACGCCGATGATCTGGCCGGCGCCCGCCTCGCGGGCAGCGGCGGCCGACAGCGACCCGCTCTTGCCCGCCGCGCCGAGGATCGCCACGACGGGACCGCCCTCCCTGGCGCCTTCCCCTCCCCCGCCAGCGCCAGGCCCTCCGCCCGCCCCGGTTCCCTCAGCCACATGCCGCGTACGCCACTCCCGCACCACGCGCCCGGTAAGCGCGGGCGCCCCGCAGACGTCCATCACCGACAGCGCCAGCGGGACTGGCAGGTCGTCGGGGAGGATGGCGGCGATCGAGCGGGCGAACAACGTGGCGGTGGCATCGCACGGGACCTGCTCGGACAGGCCGTCCCAGCTGGCCAGGCCGTCATGGATCTCCAGCGGGGTGAGCGTCAGCGACACCAGCGTGGCGACCCGGTCGCCGGGCTTCAGGCCCAGTGGGGACTGCGGCCCGGCCTCGGTGACGACGCCGGTGAGCATGCCGCCCGACCCCGTGACGGGATTGTGCATCTTGCCGCGGCTGGCCACGATCTCGCAGACCGCGGCGCGGATCTTCGCGCCGTCGCCGCCGTGGGCATCGTGCAACTGCCGGTACGAGGCGGCGTCCAGGTTGAGCCGATCAGCCCGGATGCGGACCTCATCTGGCCCGGCCGACCCACCGGGATCCAGCCGCCACGCCGCTTGCGGCAGCACGCCCGAACTCGCCTCAGCGGTGTCGGCGACCCGATGCAGCCCCAGTGACCGCGCTAGCTCCATCCTGCGCACCCCTTCCCAAGGGATGGTTACCCCGGATTCAACCTGGAGAAAATCTTCCTTGAGATTTAGAATTATCACGAAGATCCTAAGCCGTCCGGGAGGCTCCGTGGAAGATCAGCCGTACGCCTACCGTCGGCGCGAGCTTACCGAGCCGGACTGGCGGCGCCTGCCCGGCTGGGCCGCCGTCACCCCGGCGCAGTGGGAGTCGGCGCAGTGGCAGCGCGCGCACTGCGTGAAGAACCTGCGCCAGCTGCGGGAAGTCGCCGGCCCGGGGCTGTCGGACGCGTTCTTGGCCGACGCCGAGCGCGACCAGCGCGAGGCGGCGACGATGTCGATGCTGATCCCGCCGCAGATGCTGAACACGATCGCGCCGTCGACCGGGCCTGGCGACGGCGCGGCCTTCACCGAGGCCTGGTACGCCGACCCGGTGCGCCGGTACATGCTCCCGGTGTTCAGCGACCGGCAGCCGGACTGGCCCTCGCACCCCTATGCCCAGCGGGACTCGCTGCACGAGGCGGAGATGTGGGCGGTCGAGGGGCTGACCCATCGCTACCCCACGAAGGTCTTGGCGGAGCTGCTGCCGACGTGCCCGCAGTACTGCGGGCACTGCACCCGGATGGACCTCGTCGGCAACTCCACCGCCCAGGTCACCAAGCACAAGCTGACGATGACCCGCGATGACCGGCTCGCCGCGATGCTGGACTACCTCACGGTGACCCCTGGCGTCCGGGACGTGGTCGTCTCC
>JAICUO010000897.1 GCA_025935815.1 Streptosporangiaceae bacterium | reverse complement strand
GAGCGCTACGCGTGCTCGTCCAGTACGAAGGCGACGAGCAGTTCTACGGCATGCTCCGGACGTTCGGGGCATGGGTCGAGGCATATGGCTATGCCATCTACATGGACTGGCGGTTGAGCCAGGTCGAGGATGTGGGTGGTGATGGAGGACAGCGGTGAGGCTGTCGAGGAGTAGGTGCGGAGGTTCACTTCAGGTTGCCCCGGTTGCTGAGCGCTTTTGTGAGGTGCGAGGCGACCGGGGCGGAACAACAAATCTTGAGCCACGTTGTAGCTTCAGGCCTGGATCAAGCAGCGCTTCCCTCGCGATCCTGTAGTCGCTATCAGTCATACTAATGCCGTAAAGCCTACTGGTGTCTTTCAATCCAATATCCATTTGAGAGGGTTTGATGTTGTGATAATAGTCGATGCCAAAGCCACGACCATCTGCTGCATGGAACAGTAGTGTGTCGTAAGTAAATCCTGCACCCTCCCCTTCCACGCTGTTGTAGGGGATTGCCCCCTTAACCTCAATCGTTCAGGCGTCCTGAGGGCTGGTTACTGATTGTGCTGGCTTCCGTTTTTTAGCCTCATGTCCGTTTCTCCCTGGGGCCGGGGTGCGGGTGCTGCCCCGGTGTGCCCGGGTGCGCACCGGCTCCGACCGCGCCGGGGTGGTCCTCCTTCCGTGTCGCCGGGTAGTTTGTGCTGGTCAGGCGGGTGCTGGCAGGGCACTGAGCCGCTGCCAGCAGGTGAGGAACGCTTGCGTCCATGGCCAGTCGGGGCTGATGGCGAGGGTCCGCTGGCGGGCGTGGCGGGCGAGCCTTGCGGGGATGTGCCAGATCCGGTAACGGAGCGTATCGGGGTTGGCGTCGCGGAGGTCCTCATCATCGCCGAGGCCGAGGAGGCGTGACCATGCGGCCAGGTCAGCGGCGATGTTCGCGGCGATGACCCATCCTGTGTTGACCTGCCAGGCCTTCGAGGGAAGGGCGCGCAGGCCCATGGCCTTGGCGGTGCGGACGCCGGCGGTCTCGACGCAGGCGTGCTCGCGGTGCAGGACGTCGATGTACTGGGGGTGGTGGCTGCCCGGGACGCCGCCGATGCCGGCGTCAGGGATGTTCGTGCAGGTGATGGAGTACCGCCAGCCGGTCTTCTTCTCGTAGTCGGTCAGGTTCCGCATCTGGCGGCGGGACGGCTTTACCCGGCGGACGATCCACCGCAGGCCTTCGGGCCAGTTGTCCGCCCTGGTCATCAGGTGCGTGATCTCCGCGACGGCCTTGTCCTCCTCGACGCTGCCGTCCTGGGCGATGCCGGGGGCCCAGGCGCCGGCGGGCAGCAGCCTGACCGCGTCCTCGTCGGCCGCGGTGATCATCCACCCGCAGGTGAACAGCACCTTCTTCCTCGGGGAGGCCAGGGACAGCAGGTGCCCGATGAGGTCGTGGCTGGCGCCGGCCCCGTCGACGCGGACCATGACCTTGCGCCGGAGCCGGGCGGGGACCTGCAGGAGGGCGGCGGCCAGCACCTCCTTGTGGTCGGTGAACGTGTTTGACCCGGCGTTCCCCGGGCGGAGCAGCATGGCCAGGCACTCGCGGGTATTGCGGCACCACGCCCCCAATGGGTGGAAACCATACCCTTTCTTCCAGGTCGCAGCCGCCCCCTGCTTGTCTGAGTGCGCGGTGATCAAGGTCGCGTCCATGTCTATGACCACCCAGCCCGTCAGCGTCTTGCCGGCGATGGCCAGCCACGGGAACCCGGCGGGGGCCTCCTCGATCAGCGTCCAGGCGTGCGCCCTGGCTTTCGCGCGGGCGCGGGCGATCCGGTCCAGCATGGCCGGGGTGCCGGCCAGGTCCAGGGTGCGGCGGACCGTCGGGCCGCTCGGCGCGGCCCCGAGCAGCGGGGCCAGGTGGGCGAGCAGGGCGATGTCGCTCATGCTCGTGGCGCCCAGCGCGATCGCCGCCGCCATCGAGGCGAGCACGATCCCGCGGTCCAGCAGCGGCGACGTGCCCTTCTTCCGCAGCGCCGCGCTGAGCTGGCCGGTCAGCCCGGCCTGGTCGGCGGCCTTGCGGAGCAGGACGGCGCCGGCGTGGCCGACCAGGCCCTTCCCGCCTGCGGTGACCTTCAGGGCATGGTCCCACCCCTTATGCTGCATGGCGGAGAGCGCTCCAGTTCAGGCGACTATGGCGTGTGGTAACCCGTAATCTCCCAGGACCAGGGCGCTCTCCGCCTTCAAAGACGGAAGAAGGGGACGGCCGCTTCGCGGCCGTCCCCTTCGCTGTTCCCCGGGCCCTGCAGATCGCCCGGCACCCATAAGGTGGACTCGCCTTCTGCCCGCGCTGACGCAAAACCCCAGGTCACGCCTACTGGAATACCGACAGGCCGCTCAGCTTGCCTTCAGCGCTGAATAGCGGAGGTTAGCGGCACCCCGCAAGGGTCTTTATGTTCAGCTGAACATAAGCCGCCCTATGCGCAGTGCCGGGTTATGCACAGTGCGGGCCTTCCGGGGCTGCTTGTGGTCGGTTTGACGGGCGAGCGCTGAGCATAACGCCGATGATCCGG
>JAICUO010000594.1 GCA_025935815.1 Streptosporangiaceae bacterium | reverse complement strand
CGTGCATGTCCGTGAACAGCCAGGTCCGCTCGCACAACGCATCGAGCCGGTAGTTCATCGTCCGGCGGACCCGCTCCTTGCCGTCGATGTCCGGGTCGGTCAGGTAACAGCCGAGTGCGGCTGCTTCAACGGCTCCGCGGGTGAGGGTGTACGCGGAGAAGAGCGCGTTGCGAGAGCGCAGGACGTCGACCAGGCCGAGAAGATGATCAGTGCAGGATGTAGCGGCGAGGTACGCCGTAGCGAAGATGTCGCTCGACGGGCGGTCGGCCCAGTCGCCGGCGAACGGCTCGCCTTGTGCCTCCGAGTCGGCTGGAGATCCCGGTGCCGGCCGCGGGTTGCGGGTCATGAACCCGCGGAACTCCGTGGCGAACGCCTCGGTGCTGCTGGCCAGGTCTGCGAACGGGTCGGATGACATGTTCGAAAGGCTAACCGAACCGACGACATCAGGCACCTGAGATAATCACGCACTCGGCCGGCTGCGGTGACCTCCGGTGTGACCGCGTTCAGCCGGACTGGACGATCAAGGACCCCGGTGCCCGTTGTGCGCCTGCCAGGAGCATAAGCCGCGGTTTCCGACCGGCTGCGATCACAGCCGCTCCTGCTGCCGTCTCGCCCGGCACGGCGAGCCGGGGAGAGGCCCGCAGCCCGAATTACCCGGGGCCGTCCCGGCGCTGCCTTCTGCAACTGGACGCCGCCGCCCTGGAACCTGTGCCCGCGAACGCTCCTCGCCAGCATCACCCCGGCAGCCCGCTGCCAGCGATACCCGGCCGCGGGCCGTCCCGGGCGCACACAGCCCCCGTGCGGGCACGACCGGACCCGGCGCCGGGAATCCCCGCCGGGTCCGGGCATCCGGCCCGGCGGCGGCCGTCCTCGCCCCCGCTTGCCGGGCACGTCAACATCCGGCGCACGCTGCTGCTGCCCCCGCGGACCCCCGTAGCCTCGCCCGGAAGCGCGTACAGACGGCTGCCCAGCGGATTAGCCGCTTCGAGCGCCGCGGCAGCCGGCACCGCCACCCGGAAGCGCATTGCCGCTGTCCAGCGCATCCCTGGAAGGCAACCGGCCGGTCTGGGGCGCCAGCGCCAGCGCCATATCCACCATGGGAGTGCCGCTTACCAGCAGGTCTCACTGAGCGTGATGGCATCGGTATAGGGGACTCCGGGTGCGCTCCCGGTGCCCGTGGGGAAGGTCTAGACCATTGGTCTAGTGACCCCGGGGCGGCGCCGGCCGTACGAGACTGCGCGGTTCCGGGGCGAATGTCCCCGCATCGGGGGCCGGACGGGCCGTTTTTGACAAGACCCGGATTGCTGGGTCCGTGCGCGCGAGCAACCACGGAGCAACCATCGGGACAAACCGGACACATAAAAAATGACCTGGAGTCGTAAAACCCCAGGTCAGACCGGGTGCGCCGCCAGGGACTTGAACCCCGAACCCGCGGATTAAGAGTCCGCTGCTCTGCCAATTGAGCTAGCGGCGCTCGCTGGCAACGTCCCGATGGTAGCAAGGATCGGCCTCTCCGGCGAATCGGGCGCGGATCCCGGGGCGGGTGCCGCCGGCCCGGGACCGCTGCCTGCGAGAACGCGGCGCCGGAGCCGCCGTGCACGTGCCCGGCATGCGGCAATCACGGGCAGGAAGCCCCTGGTCATCGGCAGGGCACCGGTAGGCCCTTCCGGTGGGGGCCCGGGAGGGGCGGTCATGACGGCTGGTGCCGGATCGTGCCGGATCGTGCCGTGCCGTACCGGAACATCCGAGCGAGCACGGAGCCGACACGACCCGTGATTGGTTTAGACCAATGGTCTAGGATCCGCGGGCCATCGCCGACAGCGGTCGGTAACCGCGCCCGTGATCGCGGCCGGTATCTGTGCGCGGCTTGAGATCCAGGGCTGAGTCGGGCGTGCATCCGTCCTGTTCCCCCGGCTCGGCCGCGCTTCCCCTTCGGCTCAGCCGTGCCCTCAGCGCAGCCGTGCCACCACCTGGTCGGCCTGCGCTAGCGTGACCGGCATCCGCAACTCGCTCACCGGGACCGTGCGCGTGCCGCCGTCGAGGAAGATCACCTGGTCCGTGGTGCACCCGCGCAGTTCGGGGTAGCGCGCCACGATGGCGTCCTGCTCGACCTTCTCCTGCTGGAACTGCTGCTGCGCCAGGCCCGCGCGGGCCTGGACGGCGGGGACGACCTTGTCCTGGAGGGCCTTCATCATCCGTCGCCCGATGGCGCGGCCGGCGAGCCCCAGGGCCGCCCCCGTCACCGCCTGGCCGATGTCGCCGGCGATGTTGTCACCGGTGAAGGAGAAGAAGTCGGAGTCGCGCCCGCCCCGGCTGCTCCGCGGCCGCCGACCGGGGCTCTCGGCGTAGTCCTCATCGCTGTCGCGCCGGCGCCGCGACGGGAACTGCCCCTGGCCGGGCGGCTGGCTCCCGCCCCCGGACTGGCCCTGGCCCGGTGCCTGCCCCTGGCCCGGGAACTGCTGATGGGCCGGCGGCTGCTCCTGGCCCGGATTATCCCCCGCGCCCGCGGGCTGCCCCGGGCCGGGGACTGAGCCGGGCCGTCTGCCAGTCCTGGCTGGCGGACTGCCCGAAGTAGTCCCGGACCGGGAAGTGCCCGTAGCCGGGCGCCTGTCCCTGGCCGGGGGCACCGCCCGCGCTGGCAGACTGCCCCCCGGCGGCGGACCAGCCCTCGCTGGCCGGCTGGACCGGGCCCGGCGGCTGCCCCTGCTCCGGGTACTGTCCCGGGCCGGAAGCTGAGCCCGGAAACCCGAACTGCTCGCTGAGGCGCTCGAAGGCCTGCCCCCGCGCCCCGTTCATCATGTCGAAGAGCTCACGGGCGGTCCGCACGCCGGCGCAGCTCCCGCACTGAGGGCAGGCGGATGCCCCGGCCTGGTATGCCACGCTCACATCATGCTCTCCCGGTAGCCCTTCCCGACAGGCCTGTCCGCATTTCCCGACCGGTTAATCAACGCCGCAGCCGAGCGCCACCGCGGCCCGCTGACCCGTCCGATCCTCTCAGGTCGCCGGGGCCAGCCCCAGCCGGGCGCGGGCACCGAGCCAGCGCCGCGCGGTAAGCGACGCGCCGCTCGCGTTCTCGATCAGTTCGGCGATCGTGGTGGCGGCCAGCGCGTCGAACCAGGCGAGTTCAGCCTGGTCCAGGACCTTGGCGATCCTCCGTTGCGTGGTAGCGGGCGGTGGGCCGTCGAGCAGGATGGCCCTGGACTCCGGGAGAGACGCGTATGACAGGCCGCATGAAGACCACTGCTGATCCACTCCGCAGGAATCGTGGACCGCGGGGTCCGTTTCCGCAGGTAGATGATGTCGGCGGCGAGCGGCTATGCTGCTAGATCTGCACACAAAGGTTATGACATGCGCTTTCAGGGGGGCAGCAGGCATGACGGGTAGAGCAGGCAGTGCACGGCAGCATAGCGTCCCGAGCGTCATGGAAAACGCGGCGGCCAAGCCTCCGCAGGGCCTGTGCCGGACGCCGCAAAAGCCAGCCCCGGCGCTAGTCCCCAACGGCGACGTCGGCTCGTGGGATGGCTACAAGGCAACTGGGATCGGTGCCTGGGAGTGGTACCTGGCCTCGGGGCAGCTCGTCCTCGACCAGCCTTCGATGGCCTTGCTGAATGTCGACCCGGACACCTACGACGGACGTATCGAAACCTGGCTCAGCCGCGTTCATCCCGACGACATCGCCTCGGTCACCGGTGAGATGGACAAGGCGATCAGCACGCGCCGGGCGTACCAGGCGGAGTATAGAGTCTGCTGGCCGGACGGCAGCATCCGCTGGCTGCAGGCCCGCGGCCGTGTTGAGGCCGGCGCGGACGGGAACCCGTCCCGGATGCTGGGCACGGCATGGGACACGACGCAGGAACGCACGGTCAGTGACGGCCTGCGCAGCGCGTTGCGGTACATGAGCGACGGGTTCCTTTCTGTCGGCAGGGACTGGCGGGTAATCTTCGCCAACGTCGAGGCTGAGCGCCTGCTCACCTCACGGCATGACCTGACCGGGCGGCTGCTGTGGGACCTGCTCGTGATCCGCCGGGTGCCGGGCCTGGAGGCCCGCTGCCGCGAAGCGGCCGCGGGGACGACGCCGGCCGGCTTCGATGTCCAGTGGCCGGACACCAGACGCTGGTACCGCTTCCGGCTCGTCCCTGTTTGCGAGGGCCTGGCCTGGTACTTCACCGACATCACCGAGTCGCGCACGCGCAAAGGTGAGCAGGAAGCGGCCGAGCGCACGGCGGCCGAGAGCGCGGCCCGGATCCAGGAGCTGGCCTCCTCCCTGGCCGAGGCCGTCACCTCGGCCGATATCGTGACCGCGGTCGCCGATCGGGTAATGCCGCCGTTCGGGGCCTCCGGGCTGATCATCCAGGTAGTCGAGGATGGCCGGATGCGCACGGTCGGGGCGGTCGGCTACTCCCAGCCTTTCCTCGACCTGATCAACGGCCCGGTGCCCGATCTCACCCCGGCCGCCGATGCCCTGGGCCGCCGTCGGCCCTCGTTCATCTCCTCGGCGGATGAGTACATTCGGCTCTACCCGGCCACGTCGGACATACTGACTGCATGCGCTAAGCAGGCGTGGGCATACCTGCCGCTGGTCGTCTCGGGGCGGGTACTGGGCTTGTGCGTGGTCTCCTTCGACCGGCCGCGCCTGCTGACGGATGCCGAGCGCGCGCTGCTGACCACGCTCAGCGGCCTGATCGCCCAGGCTCTGGAGCGCGCCCGGCTCTTCGACGCCGAGCACGCCCGGTCTCAGGCGCTGCAACGCGCCCTGCTGCCGCGGCAGCTGCCCGAGCTACCCGCCGTCAGCGTGGCGGCCAGGTACCTCCCCGCCGGGCGGGGGAT
>JAICUO010000913.1 GCA_025935815.1 Streptosporangiaceae bacterium | reverse complement strand
CTCACGCAGCATCGGGACGAACGGGAGCACCAGGCGTCCGGCCCGCGCCATGGTCATCAGCAGGTGGTGGCGGCTGGCGAGGTGCGCTCGCTCGTGTGCCAAGACGGCAATCAGCTGCGCGGGGTCGAGCACCCGGAGTGCGCCCGTGGTCAGCACCACCGTCGGCTGCCGTCCGCCCAGGCAGTAGGCGGCCGGGCTGGGATGCTCCACGACGGTGGCATCCAGGTCCGGCATCTCCCGCCCGACCAGCCGGGCCATCTGCGCGTGGCGGAGCGCGTCCCGCCGGGCCGCGCGCAGCCGGGACGCGCTGGTGACGCTGGTGCGGGCCAAGACGGTGCCGGCCAGGACCAGGCCGGCCACGGCGGCCGCGGTACCGCCGGGCGTTGCGTAGGTGTCGCGCAGCCGCCGCACGCAGGCCCCGATGAGGGCACTAAGCCCGTCGCCGAGCGCGGTCCCGTGGACCGCCAGGGTCAGCCCGGCCAGCGCCATAGCGGCGATCACCGAAAAGGCGGCGGCCAGGTAGCCGGCGATCGCCAGCATCGGCGCCCTTTCCGGCCACGTGGCCTGGCGGGTAAGCCTGGGTCCGAGCATGCCGACACAGACCGCGTACGCCAGCAGCGCGGCCCCGATGAGCACTATGCCCCGCCCGTATCGGGCCGGGAACGGGCATTGTCGAGTGCCTGCTGCAGCAGCGCGGCGTCATGAGGGCTGAGCTGGAGGACGAAATGGGCGAGCGCCGTGCGCCGGTCAGGGTTGGTGCCGAGCGCCTCCTGCATCAGCGCCGCGGTGTAGTCCGACCGTGACCTGGTGGGCGTGTACCGCCACGCCCGACCGTCCCGCTCCCGCCGCAGCCAGTCCTTGTGGTACAGGTTCTCCATCACGGTCATCACCGTGGTATAGGCAGGCGGCCGGTCAGGGCGCAGCTCCTCGGCCACCTCGCGGACCGACGCCGGCCTGCCTAGCTCCCACAGCCGGTCCATGATCGCGGATTCGAGCTCGCCGAACTGGCGCATCCGTGAACCTCACCACCCGACACTAGGATCCCTACCATCTACTAACGAAAATAGTACAAGCGGCGAGCCGATCTAACCCACGCTAAGGGGCGCAGGATGACTTTGATGCAGCCGTCGGCTTTGTCACGGAACATCTCGTAACCGTGCGGGGGCTTGTTCCAGCGGCAGGTGGTGAGTGGCGAACGTGGTCACTCCGAGCGGGTCAGCGCTGTCACTGACCAGGGGAAGCAGGTCGTTGATCCAGCGCTTGACGTGGGCTCCAGCGGGCCAGGTAGTGTCCCGCGTGGCCAGCCTGGTCCCCGTCTTGACCAGCGGCGTCCTGCACCTCGTCCAGCAGCTGGCCCTCCCTGACCCGGCCGGGACCAGCCAGCACGGCGGCGAGGGAGCCCCGGGATACCGGCTTACCCCGGCGGTGAGCCGCAAGGCGTTTGACCGCCTGACCGCCCTGGGCCGCGCCGCAGCCAGTCGCTTCAACGAACGCCGTTCCTCCGCGCGGTCCTGAGAAGGCACCACGCCCCGGGTGATCAGGCATGACCGGCACCTCCAGGGGCAGAGGAGACGGCCACATCACCATCACCATGCTGCCCGGGTCAGGGCGCGGTGGCGAGGGCTGACGGGGATCAGCCACATTGCGCTAGGAGATCACGGGCTGGTCTCCAGCGACGGCCTTGGGCCGGATGGCGATCACCTGATCCACTCCCAGCAGAATCAGAACGTGGGCGACGGCGGGCTGCGGGCTGCGGAGCTCGAGGGTGCCGCCTGCGTCACTGAGCGCTTGGTGCGCGCCGGTGAATACCCTGATGGTCGCGGAATCGGCGAACCGCAGCCCGGACAGGTCGATCGCCAGGTGCCGGGCTCCGCTGGCGATCTGGGCGGCGAGGGCGTGACTGAGCTGCCCGGCGGTGCTCAGGTCCGATTCACCAGACAGCCGCACCACCGGGCCGGATGTCCCGGCCTCCACCGAGATTTCCAGCAGGCCCACGCCTATTGGTACCACAGCGAAACCTGGGCAGCCACAAACCCGGCCTCCGGGCAGCGCCGTGGCCCGTGAGCTTCTAGTGCGCGAGCGGCCTGCCGTTAAGACCGGAAATGTCCCAGGTAGGCCAGGTACGATGGTGCCCGTTGGGTGGTGAGAGATGGGTACCGGGAGTCCCGCTGAGGTCGGGTCGCGGGATCACGTCGTCCACTTCTACCAAGACGACGCGGAGCTGGCCGGCAAGGTTGCAGGCTACCTGCGAGGGGCACTAGGCGACGGGGGCGCCGCGGTCGTGATCGCCAGTCCTGGTCACCGGCGCTCGTTCCGCGAACGGCTCGCCGCCTCCGGCGTGGACATCGCCGCGCACAGCGCCAGCGGCGCCTACCTGGAACTCGACGCCGACGATACGCTGCGCGAGTTCCTGGCCG
>JAICUO010000475.1 GCA_025935815.1 Streptosporangiaceae bacterium | reverse complement strand
TCACACCGTATAGTCCGAGAAATAGGCCGCTGAACGCGCGGCCGTGGTGGGCGGTCGCGAACGCGATGAGCGATACGGGCATCGCGCCGAACACGGCGCCGACACAAAACCGGGCCGCGTACAGCGCCTGCAGCGCGGGGATGCGCAGCGAGTTGCCAACCCCGCCGTCCGCAACCCGGCCGGCCGGCTGGGGCTCAGTGCCGCGCTGGGCCGCCAGGGCCAGTGTTCCGCCGAGCGCACAGGTCAGCACGGCGGCAAGTCCGGCCAGCGGTCCGATCCCGGTGACGAGCGCGGTGACCAGGATCGGCCCGGCGATCTCGACAGTCTCGATGGTGGCGCTCTCAAAGCCGTAGGCGATGCGAAGCTTGTCCGTGCCCTGGTAGATCTTGGTCCACCGAGCCCGCACCAGCGGGCCCGCCGCTGGCATCGGTACCCCGGCGGCGGCAGCCAGTACGACGAGCAGCCACTCTTGCTCGCGCGCCTCGACGGCGACCGTCAGCAGCAGCATCAGCCCACCGAAGGCCAGTGCCTGGGGGACAAGCACGCTGTGCTGTCCGTACCGGTCGATCAGAGCGCCGAACACCGGAAGGGCCACGCCAGCGGCCAGCGTGAGCGCCCCGATCACCGCCCCGGCCGTGGCGTATCCTCCGCCGCGCTCGGTGATCGCAAGGATCAGGCTAATGAACACCATGGACGAGGTAAGCCGCGAGACAAAGCCGGCGACCGCGAACTCCTTGGTACCGCGCTGATCAAACAGACTGACGTAGGCCCGCAGCACGCGCATAGGCGTCCGGGACCGGAAGCTCACATAGCGAGTATCACAGATCACTATGGTCGAGTCAATATCGCACCGAAACGCAGTGATGGGCATTGACGGCCTTGGCCGGTCCGGGGGTCACGATGGTTGCCTGCGGTAGACAAAGAATGCTCGTTCCGATTCATCGTCCGGTGTACCCCCGGCGGAGTCAGCGAGGTTCAGCAATTCGAAGTCAGCGGGCATTGCCTCCAGGATCTGACGGATCTCTACCGCGAGCTCACGGAACTGGCTATGATAGAGCCGATACAGATTGTTGGCCGCATGTTCGAATACCCGCACGTCCCACACGTAGACAGAGCGCTCTTCCGCGCTGACGTTTATGATGACCGTGTTGCCGTCGAATTCTCGCACCTGAGGGCTTTCGCGTGCCATCTTGTTCAGATGGCCAACTGTATTAATATCGAAGATGAACAGTCCGCCTTCTGGCAGATGTTTGCATGCGCACGCGAAGCACGAGACCCAGTGATTAAATTCCGCCAGATGGTTCAGGACGTCGTAGGTGCATACAATGACATCGAATCTGTTCCCCAGGTCGAAAGATGAAATATCGCCTTGTATAAATTCCGCGCTCGGAAGTCTCGCCCGTGCGAGGTCAAGCATATTGGGCGAGATATCCATGCCTGCGAGTGAATCCACGGCCGAGAGCCCGTAAAGCACTGCACCTGTCCCGCATCCGAGCTCAAGAAGGGATGAAGCGGTCGGGTTATAACGCTCAATGCAACACATAACCTGCTTACTCCTGGGCGATGAGTCACTCATAAGCTGGTCATAGAATTTTGCAAGCAGATCGTAGTCGGCCATATTCCAATGATACGCGCCCGCATCACGGCGCACATGCCTGGCATGTGCCACCGCCCCTCAGGGGCGCAGTTCCAGCGTGCAGCACTTGACGCTGCCGCCGCCCTTGAGCAGTTCGGACAGGTCCACCGGATGCACCCTGTACCCGCGGCGGCGCACTTGTTCCGCCACGCCCTGCGCCGCTTCCGGCACGAACACATTCAGCCCATCGCTGACCATGTTCAGGCCGAACTCCGCCGCGTCCTCGGCCGAGGCAATGAGGGCGTCCGGGAAAATCCGCCGAAGCACCGCGAGGCTCTCCGGGGAGAACGCCTCAGGGTAGTACATGATCGTGTCGCCGTCCAAGACGGTGAGCGCCGTGTCGAGGTGATAGTAGCGCGGATCGACCAACTGGAGGCTAATAACCGGGCGCCCGAACAATTCCTGCGCTTCTGTGTGGCTTGCCAGGCTGCTGCGGAAGCCATGCCCGGCTAGCAGCCAGCTTGCGGTGAGCCGGAAGTCGCCCTCACCCTCATTAATGTGCACGGCGTCCCGCGTGACCGGGAAACCGTAGTCCCGGAACCACTGCAAGTAGGCGGGACCTTCCGGTCCGCGCTCAGCGTTGCGGAAGTGCGCTCCAAGCACCTTGCCGTCCACGACAGTAGCGCCGTTGGCGGCGTACACCATGTCGGGCAGCCCCGCGATCGGCTCGATCAGTTCCACAGTGTGGCCCAGCTCCTCGTAGAGCGCCCGCAGGCCCTCCCACTGGGTTACCGCGAGTTCCGCGTCCACAGCCTTGCTGGGGTCCATCCACGGATTGATGGTGTAGGTGACGTCGAAGAACTCTGGCCGACACATCAGATACCGGCGAGGGCTGAAGCGGGGCACGGAAACTCTCCTGCCAGTTCGGGGCGGGGCGGTCAGCGGGCACTGGCTGCCGCGAGCGGACCTTCCATGTGCACCAGCCCGAGCGCGACATAGTCCTCATCCGGAGCCGGCGCATTTCCGGCCGTTGGCCTCAAAGAGGTTACGCAATTCTTCGACGATACCGTCGGGCCCCGTATCAGCTTCTAAATAATGCTGTCCGGTCACGTAACCCTCTCATTAGAGTCTCCAGCAGAGAGTAACACGGGCCTGCATGCTCGTTCTATACACGAACATCATCGGCGGGCAATGAGGAACATCATCGGCGGGCAATGAGGAACTTCATTATTGCCAGCCCCAGGCCGCGGCGGGTATTATCCGGGTCAGCGAGCGCTATGCAAGCCGGTCCCGAGTGAAGGCCTTCTGGGCCTGCGCGAGCAATCGGTGCGCTTGAGTGGCGGGCAGGGAAGGGAAGGGTCTCGAAAGGGAAGGGTCTTGAATAAGGCACCTTTTAATGGATTATGTCCGGTGCTGACCATGCGCCGGGCGGAGGGGAGGGGAGCGGGTGAAGTATAGGATCTTGGGGCCGCTTGAGGCCTGTGCTGTCACAGGAGAAAGAATTTCGATCGCCAAGCCCAAGCATCGCCAGCTTCTCGCCACGTTGCTCCTTTCTCACAACGCGGTCGTGACCACGGATCATCTCATAGGCAACTTGTGGGAAGGCGGGCAGCCTAACACGGCCCGCGGCCTGCTGAAGACCTACATATGGGGAGTGCGCCGGCTGCTCTCGCCGCGCGACCCTACCGTCGCTCCGATAGAAACACTTACCGGTGGCTACCGGATGCTAGTAGATGCCGACGACCTGGATCTACTGGTGTTTTCCGAGCTCGCCAGAGAAGGGCGGAACATGCTCAGGGGCGGTCACCTGGACGCCGCTGACGATGCCTTGCGGCTTGCGCTGAGCTTGTGGCGAGGCCCCGTGCTCCAGGGAGTGCCAAAGTCCTGGTCGCTGAGTGATGCCGCCGCGCACCTCGACGAGGAACGGCTGAACGCGGTCGAGGACTGGGCCGAGGTGCGGCTGACGCTCGGCTGTCATGTTGACGTGGCCGGTCAACTGCGGCCGTGGGTACGCGCGAATCCGCTCAGGGAACGGCTGTGGGGTCAGCTCATGCTGGCCTTGTTCCGTAGCGGCCGGCGGGGGGAGGCACTACAGGTGTTCCATGAGCTGCGGCGCGGACTGGATGACGAGCTTGGCATAGCGCCGAGCGCTCCGGTGCAGCACCTGCACGAGCAGATACTGCGCGATGACCCTGGACTGCTCGTCCCGGACTCCGTGCGCCCCTACTCGCGCGCTGAGTTGATAAGCAGTCGGTACGGACAGTCATTGTGACGACGTCGGCCAGCCAGGCTGGATGTCGCGGAGCGCCCGGTCAGGACCGCGTCTCGGTGTCCATCCGTTCGCGCAAACTGCGCGGCCGCATGTCCGTCCATACCTCGTCGACGTACGCCGAGCATTCGTCTTTGGTGCCCTGTTTGCCCACCGGGTACCAGCCGGCTGGGACGTCATGACCGGCTAGCCACAGTGAGTACTGGTCCTCGTCATTGCGCAGCACCTCGTACGTGGCGTCGTCATCCATATCGCTGTCTCCTTCCACGATGAACTGGGAGTTCGGATTGGGTCCGGTTTCGGCCACGGTAATCGGGGCCTGGTTGTCATCTGCGTTGTCACCGGCGGTCTCGAGCCGGGGAAAGTGACGCAGCGTGGGACTTGCGGTGACCACGAGTGTGATAGCGGCGATGCCGCCCGCGCAGACCAGCACCGCCTGGGTGCTGGGCAGCAGTTCTATCAGGATGCCGCCGAGCATCGGGCCTACGGCGGCGGCGACCCCGACGATCAGCCCGATCACGCCGCTGAGCCTGCCACGCAGATGGTCCGGCGTGATCAGGAGCTGCCGGGTCATGATCGTGGTGTTCGCTGTCGGCGGCAGCAGAGCGATGCCGAAGAACAGCGCACCCAACAGGTAGCCGCTGTGGATGAAGATGGCCGTGGGGACAAGCGCCGTGAAAACCCAGAACACCGAGGCGATCGAGGCGAACGGGCTCATCTTGTTGTGCAGGTATGGCGCGAGCAGAGAACCCGCCACGCCGCCCGCGCCCAGCATGGCCGCCATCACGCCGATTTCGCCGGATGGAATGCCCCGGCGCCGTGCCACCACGATGATGACAAGGTAAAAAGCGGTGAAGAAGAAGCTCAGTACCAGGGCGCATATCGATAGGACCCGGATGAGGCGCTGTTGCCATACCCAGCGCAGGCCGTCGAGCATCTCGCGGCGGAGGTTGCCTGTCGGCTGGGGTCGGGCTGGCGGAGATGGCATGCGCAGGAACATCAGCGCGAAACACGCCACAGCATGGCTGACCATGTCGGCGACAAACGGCAGCGCTCTGCCGACGGCGAACAGGAATCCCCCCGCCGCGGTACCCGCGACGCCGCCGAGCGAGCTCCTGGCGAAGTTCATCGCCAGCGCTGTCGGCACTTGGCGGTCTTGCACCAGGTTTGGCAATGACGCGGATTCCGCCGGTTCGAACAACGCTCCGCATACCCCGATCACGCCTGCTACGACGATAATCTGCGGGATGGTCAGGGCGTGCCAGATGAGCGCGATGACCAGGCTGGCGGACGCCGCGGCCAGCATCGCTTCACAGCCGATCATGATGTACTTGCGATTCCAGCGATCCGCGAGCACGCCGGCGGGGAGCCCGGCGGCGAACTGGGTTGCCGCGATCGTCCCCAGCACGACTCCGGATTCGGCCGCGGACCCGGTGGTGGTGAGCACCAGCAGCGGAAAGGCGATCCCGGCGCCGCTCAGGCCGAATCCGGACAGCATCCTGCTGCCCCATAGGAGCTGATAGTTACGGTTCCTCGACAGTGGCGGTTGCATCAGGTCTCCAGGCATTCGCGGGCGATGTGCCGCAATGCATCGGCGAATTCACCAGCGATACGCTCAACGGTGGATTTGTCGTGCACGTCTGGCCGGTAGGAGCAGGTGAACTCGAGGCGGCCGGCCTGGATCGCACCCGTGACCTGGAGCAGGTGCGGGTCGTGATCGGACGGGTCGTGATCCTGGCCGAGTGGGCCGAAAACGGCCCGGGGAAGACCGCCCCCCGCGTCCGCGGAACGCGCGTCGAACTGGCCGAGATAGTTGAATACGATCTGGGGTCCGGGGGAAGCCGATAGCCGGTCGCGGGCGGCCGCGGAACCGAGATAGCGGAGCGCGCCGAAGCCGATGCCGTTTCCCGGCACGGCCCGGAGCTGCCGCCGCACCGACTTGATCAGCGCACGCCAGCCAGGCTGATCCGGCCCGGGAACCTCCAGCATGACGGGGAAGACCGTAGTGAACCAGCCGACGGTCCGGGACAGGTCCACACCGTCCAGGAGGTCTTCGCGGCCATGGCCTTCGAGATCGATGCATGCCCGGCTTGTGCCGGTCCACCTGCACAGTGCCCAGGCCAGAGCCGCGAGCAGGACGTCGTTGATCCGGGTGCGGTACGCCGTCGGCGCGGCACGCAGCAGCGCGTCGGTTTCCTCGGCGCTGAGCCGGGCGTGTACCACCGCTTCCGAACTGGCCAGGCCGGTGGGCGCGTGGTCTACGGGGAGCGGGGCGCAGGAATCTAGTACCTCGGACCAGTGCTCCAGCTCACCGTCCAGCTTGCCAGCCGCAACGTGAGATCCCAGCTTCTGCGCCCAGTCGGGGAACGACGTGGTCCCGGGCCCGAGATCGACAGGTATCCGATCCACG
>JAICUO010000133.1 GCA_025935815.1 Streptosporangiaceae bacterium | reverse complement strand
GTACATGCCGTTGGTGGTGCCGTTCTGGACGCCGCAGACCGCGGCGTGGGCGATGCCGGGCGCGGCCACCATGGCCGTGGCGGCGGCCAGGGCGGCGGCGCCGGCGCCGAGGAACAGCCGCAGGCGGCTACGCCAGCGGCCCTTGCCGCTGGCTTCGGGGAGGGCGGGGGGACCGTTCATGGACGGTTTTCCTCCTTTGAGCTGGGTCGTCATCGACCGGGAAGGCCAGGTCACGGTGGGTGACCTGCTGGACGGCTTCTGAAGTCCGTCTGGCGTTAGTATTGATCTGCCCCCGTCCGTCGTCAATGAGTTTCGGAAATGTTTCGGCGACGAATTCTTTCGACGGTAAACGTCACGGAAACCCGATGGTAGCCACGCCTATCGACTGAACAGCCAGGATGCATTCCCCGAGGAGGTAAGGGAGCATTGATAGGGCGTCGGCCACGGGATGATAGGATCGAAAGTATCGAAGTTCTTCCGATAACTTTCGAATGGATTGGCCGTCAGAAGCGGACGAAGCCGCGGCCGGTACCGCACTCGGAAACGGACTGCCGTCACGGTCGGCGCCTGCCCGGCTTGCCCGCCCCGTAGCAGCGCGCCTCCGGTTTTCAGTCGGTCGTCCGCCGCTACGATCGGGGGGTGGCGACGCACACGACTCACGGCGGCCGCCGAACCGATCCCGGCAGGCAGGCCAACCTTTCCGCCGTCCTTCGCCGCGTGCACGCCGCGCCGCGGTCGCGCAGCGAGCTGACCCGGTTGACCGGCCTGAACCGCTCGACGGTCGCGGCGCTCGTGGCCGAGCTGTCCGATCGCGGGCTAGTGGTCGAGACCGAGCCGCCCGGAGGGGGCCTGGTCGGACGGCCGAGCCCCGTCGTCCGGCCGTCGGACCGCGCGGTCGCGATCGCGGTGCATCCCGAGATCGACGCGGTCCGGGTCGCCGCCGTCCTTCTCGGCGGTCGCGTGCTGGCCCGTGCCCGTGTCGAGGCCGACAGGCCGTCCGCCATCGCGGTTGCCGGGATCGCCCGGGAGGCGGTGCGGGCGGTGGTCGCGGACCTCCCGGACGGCGCGGTGGTGACGGGGGCCGGCGTCGCCGTCCCCGGCCTCGTCCGGGTCGCGGACGGCCGGGTGCGCCTGGCGCCGCACCTCGGCTGGCACGATGTCCCGCTCGCGGCCTTGCTTGAGGAGGAACTCGGCATCCCGGTCGGTGCCGCCAATGACGCCTCGCTGGGCGCGTCGGCTGAGTGGGTATTCGGCGCGGGACGCGGTACTCGTGACCTGCTCTACGTCAATGGCGGCGCGAGCGGCATCGGCGGCGGCATCATCGCGGGCGGCGCCCCCCTCCTCGGCGCGAGCGGTCATGCCGGCGAGGTCGGGCACGTGACGGTCGCGGCAGGCGAGGCGAGGGACAGCGCCGGGCTCGCGGGGACGCTCGAGGCGGCGGTCAGCCGGGCCGCGCTCGCCGACGCGCTAGGCGCGCAGGTGCCCGACGATGACGACCTTGAGCGGGCGCTGGTCGGCGATCGCTCCGGCCGGGTCACCCGCGAGGTGCACCGCCAGGTCGACGCGCTCGCCGTCGCGCTCGGGGGCATCGTCAACGTGCTCGGCTCGGAGCGGATCGTGCTCGGCGGGTTCCTCGGGGCGCTCGTCTCAGTCGCCGGGACGCGGCTGCGCGGGGAATTCGATCGTCACCTGCTCGCGCCGCTGGTTGGCGACGTGGAGTTTCGCCGGGCGGAGCTGGGCGCCGACGTCCTGCTCATTGGCGCCGCCTCCATCCCCTTCGAGCGAGTCCTCGCGGAGTTGCCCGCGCTGGCGTAGCGCTGCTGGTGGCAATATAAGTTGCGAGTCACAACAAAGTACTCCCATTTGCCGGTTATTCGCGAGCATCTAATCAGCATGCTTTCGGCATGGCGTTACTTAATGGACACCCCTGCACGGATCGCGCCGCTATCATGCCACCACTAGCTTGCGCCGGAGAATCCCGCTTCTACGGCACCAGCAGCCGCGAAAGAAATCTCCCAGGGCTAAATGAATGAAGGCGTCATGACTGCATCCCGGGTTCCGACGGCGCCGCCCCGCGCACGACAATGGCTGGCCGCCCTTATTCTCGGCGGGCACGCGCGGCGGCAGGAGAGCCAGTTGCAGGCCCAGGCGGAGCAACTGGACACGCAGGCCGCCGAGATAACGCGGCAGGCCGCCGAGATCAGCGCGCTGGCGGCGGAGCACGCGCACTACAGCGAGCGCGAGCAGCGGCTGCTGACCGACTGCGCCCGGCTGCGGGACAGCGCGCGTGACCTGCGGGAGCAGGCCGACGGGGCGCAGCAGGCCGCAGAGGCGGTACAGCGGGCCATCCGGTACACGATGACAGAGCGGATTCCCGCCGCGCTGTCCGGAACGCCAGTGCCTCCGGTGGAGGCCGGCCGCATCGACGCGGAGATAGCCAAGCTCCTGGACCAGGCGGTGTCCGAGGCCGGCTCGGTGGGCGACCGGCAGGACTCCATGCGCTCGGCCGTCGTCGCCCTGGCCCGGCGGGTGCAGGCTTCGGCGCACCGGATCCAGGAGGAAGCGACCCTGATGGCGGAACGGCACCCTGGTGACGCGGACGTGCTCGAGGTGAGCATGCGAGTCGACCACGCCGCCGCCCAGCAGGCCCGGCACGCGCAGAGCATGGCAGTGCTGTGCGGCGAGTGGCCGGGCCAGCAGTGGCCAGAGCCGCTGCCGCTGGTGGACGTGGTCCGGGCCGCCGCCGGGCGGATCATCGCCTACCGGCGGATCGAGGTAGCGGGCGACCAGGACATCGCCGCGGCCGCGCCAATCGTCGAGCCGATGATCCACCTGGTCGCGGAGCTGCTGGCCAACGCCACGCAGTCATCCCCGCCGACCACCCAGGTACCGGTCACGGTGCGGGCCGTGCAGCGCGGCGCGGTCATCGAGGTCCACGATTGCGGCGTCGGCCTTGACGACTATCGCCTCACGCGCGCCCGCGAGGCCGCCTCGGGCACGCACGTCGTCGGGCTGGACGACCTCGGCGAGTTCCCGCAGACCGGCCTCGCGGTGGTCGGCCAGTACGTCCGCCGGCACGGCTTCCGGGTGGACATCTCCGAGTCCGTCTACGGCGGGGTGCGCGCGGTCGTGGGGATCCCGTCGGACCTGGTGGAGACCGTGGACCCGGCTGAGGCGGCCCCGGCCCGCGGATCAACTACCCCGGCCCCGGCCCCGGCCCCGGCGGCCCCGGCCCCGGCGCCAGCGGCGCCAGCGGCCGATGAGGCGCGGCGCGGACTGCCGCGCAGGCACTCGCCCCGGCACCAGGGCGCCGCGGGGGTGTCGCACGCGGCGAGCGCCCAGCCGATCGCGGCGACCCCGCCCCCTGCCCCCGCTCCTGCCCCCGCTCCTGCCCCCGCCGCCCAGCCCAGCCCCGAGGAGGCGGGTGCCTGGATGGGCGCGTTCTTGACCGCCACCGACAACCCAGCGCAGCAGCGGGAGCAGTGAGTGATGACAGTCGACCAGAGCTGGATGCTGGATGAGGTAACCGGGGTCCGCGGCGTCCGGCACGCGGTGGTCTTGTCGGCCGACGGCCTCGTCCGGGCACACTGCGCGCAGACCAGCCAGGAAGACGCGGAGCGCCTGGCGGCCGCGTGCGCTGGCCTGAAGTCCATCGGTCAGAGCCTCGCGCGGCAGTTCGGAGCCAGCGGCGCCACCTCCCGCCAGGTCATGGTCGAATTCGACGGCCACGGCGGCTACCTGTTCGTCCGGGGCGCCGGCGACGGATCCCACCTGGCAGTCGTCACCGAGCATGTGGTGGACCCGGCGTTGATCGCCCAGCAGATGCAGGCGCAAGTCCTCAAGATCGGCGCGCCCAGCCTCGGCACGCCGGCCCGCGAAAGCTGACGGGCATCGTGCCCCGCCCTGGTGAGCACAGCCCTAGTGAACACCGCCCCGGTGAATACCGAGACCGGCCGGTCCGCCCGTACGTGCTTACCGGTGGCCGCGCCGCCCCCACCAGGAACACCATCCGCCCCGAGACGCTGGTGATCGCGGCCACCCCGGCCAAGGCGCTGCCCGTGTCCGCGACCCGGATGGAACGCGTGCTGCTGGCCATGTGCCGGTGCCTGCTGTCGCTGGCCGAGGTCGCCGTTCACTTGCAGCTTCCGGTCAGCGTTGTGGTCGTGGTGGCCTCCGACCTGGTCGATTCGGGTCACCTGTCCGTGCGGACCCCGGCCAGCCAGTCGGTGAGCCCGGACCTTCTCGAGGAGCTGCTCAATGGCCTCCGCAACCTCTCTTGACCAGGCCGCCGATCGCTACGTGGCCGACACGGTCCAGCGGTCGGCGAAGATCTTGGTAGTCGGGGCCTTCGGCGTCGGCAAGACGACGCTGATCGGCTCGGTCAGCGAGATCGAGCCGCTGCGGACCGAGGAGGCCATGACGACGGCCAGCGTCGGCGTCGACGACCTGGCCGGCCTGGACGCCAAGCGCGAGACCACGGTCGCGATGGACTTCGGGCGGATCACCGTGCGCCCGGAACTGGTGCTCTACCTGTTCGGCACGCCGGGGCAGCGGCGGTTCTGGGACTTGTGGGAAGGCCTCGCCGAAGGCGCCGTCGGCGCCCTTGTCCTCATCGACACCCGGCGGCTGGAGCAAAGCTTCGAGGTCCTTGACCAGCTGGAAACCCACACCGCCGGATTGCCGTTCGCGGTCGCGGTCAATCGCTTCCCCGACAGTCCGGGCCATGACACGGCGGAGCTGAGCGACGCGCTGGACCTGCCCCCGCAGACGCCGGTCATCGAATGCGACGCCCGGGGTCGTTCGGAGTCAATAAAGGCCTTGATTGCCCTAGTCGGGCATGCCCTCTCAACCCAGAAGGTGCTGTCATAATGCCTACTGCTACCCGCCTCGCCGAGCTGCGAGGCCTGCTGCCCGTCGCCAAGACGATCGCGTACGCCGACCCGCAGGCCGTCTACCGGCAACTGCGAGCGGAATGGGGCGAGGTCGCTCCGGTCGAGCTCGAACCCGGCATCAACGGGTGGCTGGTCATGGGGCACGAGGAGCTGTCGTTCATCGTGCGGAACGAGCGGCTGTTCGCCAAGAGCTCGGTGCACTGGCGGGAGTACGCCGAGGGGCTGCTCAAGCCCGATTCGCCGCTCATGCCGTTCATGTTCCCGCGGCCGAACGCCTGGATGACCGACGGCGAGGAGCACCGCCGGGTGCGCGCGCCGCTCGATGAGGCCGTCAACGGGCTGAGGCTGCGCCAGGTGAGCCGGCAGGTCACCGAAGTGTGCGACGCGCTGATCGGCGAGTTCGCCGCCAAGGGCGAGGCCGACCTGCTGAGCCAGTACGCGCTGATGATCCCCACGGTGGTGATCGGCCGGATGCTGGGCCTGGACCTGGAGACGGCGCTGGAGATGCATCAGGCCCAGATGGCCATGTTCGCGATCAACGAGAACTCCCACGCCGCCGCCGCGCGGTTCGAGGAGATCTTGTTCTCGCTGGTGATGGCGCGCAAGGCCGCGCCCGCCGACGACATGACCTCGGTCATCGTGCACCACGCGAACATGGCCAGCGACGAGGAGCGGATGCAAGCGATGGTGGTGCTGATCTCGGCCGCCGCCCAGGGCACCATGTCCTGGATCGCCCAGGTGCTGGCGCTCATGCTCACTGATGCCCGGTTCTCCGGGCGGATGCGCGGCGGGCGGCTGGGCACCGACGACGCCCTCGATGAGGTGCTGTGGCGCGACCCGCCGACAGCCAACCTGCCCGCCCGGTTCGCGCTGCGGGACACGGTGCTGGCCGGGCAGGCGATCGAGAAGGGCGACGCGCTCATCCTCGGGTTCACCGCCGCCAACGCCGATCCCCGGGTGCACGGCGACGACCAGTGGGGCGAACTCGGAAACCGCTCGCACCTGGCCTTCAGCGCAGGCCCGCACATGTGCCCGGCGCACGTGCCCGCCCGCCTCATCGTCCGCACGGCGGTCGACGCGGCCCTGCACCAGCTTCCCGGCCTGCGGCTGACCGTGCCGGCCGAGGAGCTCCCCCGGCTCGAATCGCCCTGGACGCGCTCCCCGGCCACCCTGCCGGTGACGTTCACCGCTAGAGTTCGCCACCGCGCAGTCCAGCCCAGCAACTGACGGTGGAAGCCGGCCAGCGCGACGATAAGTAGCGCACGCGGGCATGTTCACCGGCCACCCGGGAAGTCTTGAGCCCATGGCTATGGCGATTTCCCTGCGGGACGTCCACCAAGCCCTCGTCGAACTGGGCAGGCTGAGAGGTTTGGCGAGATGCGGATCGAAGACGCGATGAGGGAGATCGTGCATACGACGCACTCGATGTTCGCCGTAGACGGGGCGGGTTTGATGCTCGCCGACAGGGAGCAGCACCTGCGAAGCGTGGCCGCTTCCGACGAAAGGTTCGCGCACCTGGAAGACCTTCAAGTCCGCCATCAAGAAGGCCCGTGCATCGAGGCATTCGATACCAAGGAGCTGATCGGTGCGGTGGACCTGGAACGGGACGACCGGTGGCCCCGGTTCAGCGAGGCCGCCGTCCAGCGCCAGGTCCGGGCAGTGCTGGCCAGCCCGCTGCCGTACAACCAGGATGCCGTCGGCGTCGTGGCGGTGCTATCGGAGCGCCGTCGTCCATGGTCGCCCGCCAACGAGCTGGCACTGCTGGCGTTCACCGACCTCGCGGCCCTCCTCATCGCGAGCATTATCCAGGGCGAACAGCAATCCGAATTGGCTGGCCAGCTCCAGGGCGCACTAACCTCGCGGCAGGTGATCGAGCAGGCCAAGGGCGTCCTGATCGGCACGCAGGGGGTATCCGCGCGCACCGCGTACGAGCAGCTAAGATCGAGGGCCAGGTCCGAGCGCCGCAAGCTGGCGGCGGTGTGCGCCGACGTCGTTCAGGCCGCGGCGCGGCCGCCCTGACCCGGTGGAATGCTAAGCTGTCTGCGAGGTACGAAACCGCCCAGAACCAAATGCGGTCCACGTAACGTCGGCCCTCGTCCCTGCGTCTTCACGCGAGCGCCTGGAAGACGCCTCCTGGCGGCAGTCGGCTAGCCCGGCATTAGTCTGCCGCATAGGAGATTACGGTGATCATCCTCGGTATCGCCCTGCTCGTCATTGGCTTTATCCTTACGATCCCCATCCTCTGGTCGATAGGCATCGTCGTCCTCGTCGTAGGCCTCATCCTCGCTCTCCTGGGGGCTACCGGCCGCGCCGTGGGCGGCCGTCGGCACTACTGGTGACCGTCAGTGACGATGATGCGGGCGCGGGCGCGGTGGCCAGAGTGCCAGCCGGGCTCGCGCCCGCCGCCGGGACGCGCAGCCAGGTAGCAGCATGGACTCCAAGCTGCCCGCACAGCCGTTGGCCTTCGAGGCAACCGTGACCGGCGATACGGTCACCATCGTGCTGCGCGGTGAATTCGACCTAACCAGTGCCGCTTTCCTGTCAGGTCGCCTGGCGCGGATCCAGGAGAGCCGGCCGCGTCGGGTTGTCTTCGAGATGACACAGGTCGGCTTCATGGACTGCGCGTCAGCGCGGCTCATCGCCGATACCGGCAGCTGGCTTCCGGCAGGCGTCAGGCCGGTTATCCACCATCCGTCGCCTATTGTGCGCAGGATGCTGGAACTCAGCAGCATCGGCACGCAATGTGAACTCGAGTCCAGCTCCCCCGATAACTAGCCGCCTTACCCGCTGCCCATGGACCGGCGGCCGTGCCGGGTCTTGCATGACCCGCTTCCGGGGAATATGTTGTGATACGCAACATATTCCCTTAGATGGAGGGTTACCCATGACGGCGACACCCACACGCGGCGACAAGTTCTCCTTCGGCCTCTGGACCGTCGGCTACACCGGCATCGACACGTTCGGCGGCGCTACGCAGCCCGCGCTCGACGTCGTGGAAGTCGTCGAGAAGCTTGACGAGCTCGGCGCCTACGGCCTGACGTTTCACGACGACGACCTGTTCGCGTTCGGGTCGGCCGACGCGGAGCGGCAGCGCCAGGTCGACCGGCTCAAGGGTGCTCTCAAGGCCACCGGCCTGGCCGTGCCCATGGTGACCACGAACCTGTTCAGCGCGCCGGTCTTCAAGGACGGCGGGGTCACCTCAAACGACCGGCAGGTGCGCCGGTTCGCGCTGCGGAAGGTCCTGCGCAACCTCGACCTGGCCGCCGAGCTCGGCGCCGCGACGTTCGTCTTGTGGGGCGGCCGGGAGGGCGCCGAGTACGACGCCGCCAAGGACGTCCGGGCGGCGCTCGAGCGCTACCGGGAGGCGATGAACCTCCTCGCCGAGTACGTCACCGGCAAGGGGTACGGGATCCGGTTCGCGCTCGAGCCCAAGCCGAACGAGCCGCGCGGCGACATCCTCCTGCCCACCCTCGGCCACGCCATCGCGTTCATCGGCACGCTCGAGCGGCCAGGGCTGTTCGGCGTCAACCCGGAGGTCGGGCACGAGCAGATGGCCGGGCTGAACTTCACCGCGGGCGTCGCGCAGGCGCTGTACTGCGGCAAGCTGTTCCACATCGACCTGAACGGGCAGCGCGGCGTCAAGTACGACCAGGACCTCGTCTTCGGCCACGGCGACCTGCAAAGCGCGTTCTCCCTCGTCGACCTGCTGGAGCACGGCGGTCCCGGCGGCATCCCCGCCTACGACGGCCCCCGGCACTTCGACTACAAGCCGTCCCGCACCGAGGACGCCGCCGGCGTATGGCAGTCCGCCTCCGCGAACATGCGGATGTACCTGCTGCTCCGCGAGCGCGCGGCCGCGTTCCGCGCCGACCCCGAAGTGCGGGAGGCCCTCACGGCCGCCGGGGTCACCGAGCTGGCCACGCCCACCCTGGATGAGGGCGAGACATACCAGGACCTCCTCGCGGACCGGTCAGCCTTCGAGGACTTCGACACGGGCGCGTACTACGGCGCCAAGGGATTCGGCTTCGTGCGCCTGCAGCAACTCGCCACCGAGCACCTCATCGGCGCCCGCGGCTGACACGCTCGCCCGGACGGTCATGACGGTCCATCGCCGGGCAGGGCGGTGGCGAGATCCCGGCGGCTGGTGATGCCGAGTTTGCGGAACGCGTTCGCAAGGTGTCATTCGACGGTTTTGGTGGTGACGAACAGGGCGTGCGCGATCTCGGTGTTGGTGCGGCCGCGGCCTGCGAGCTCGGCGACGCGCCGCTCAGCCGGGGTTAGCGAGTCGGTCCCGCTGAGCCGGGTGCGCCGGGGTCGGCTGCCGGTGGCCACGAGCTCGGTCCGCGCGCGTTCGGCCAGGACCTGCGCGCCGCAGCTGGTGGCGATGTCCAGGGCACGGCGCAGTACCGGGCCGGCAGCGGAGCGTTGCCCACGACGCCGCAAGGCGGAGCCGAGCTCGGTCAGTGAGCGAGCGAGCTCTAGTCGCCCGGACGTGGCTTCCAGTGTCTTTACCGAATCCGAGAGCAGCACGATCGCCTGGTCGCCCTCGGCGATCAGGGCGCTGGCGCGCAGTGCGACGCCGGCCGACCGGGCGTTGGCCGCGCGGCGGGCGAGGGCGAGCTCGTCAGCGATCAGTCCCGCCGCCTGCTCGCCGGCGCCGGCCCGGATCGCCGCCTGCGCCGCCTGGGAACGCCAGGGCAGGAAGCCCGGGCTCACCAGCCCGAGGGCGCTGGCCGTTGCGCCGGCGGCGGTGAAGTGGGCGAGTGCCCGCCCGGGCTGGCCGAGCGCGGATGCGAGGCGGCCGCGTGCTTCGAGCCGCAGGCTGGCACCGACGGGGTCGACGGCGTCGTCGCGGTCAGCGTCGAGGACCGCGCGCGCGGCACCGGTGTCCCCCCATTCCAGGTGGATCTGCGCGAGGTTGGCCGCGATCCACGGGCCGTACAGGTTCCAGTCGCCGGTGCGGCAGGCGGTCAGCGCGTGCTGGGCGTGGGCGTGCGCCTGGACGAGATCGCCACGCCGGTAGGCCACGACGGAGGACCAGTGGTAGGCAACCGTCTGGGTGATTAGCGAGGTGCGGGCGCGCCCGGTGCGCAGGGCACGCTCAAGCGTGTCCGCCGCGCGCTCGAGCTCGTCGATGATCACCAGGGCAACGGCCGGGAAGGCCAGCACGATCCCGTGTGCCCGGTCATCCACCAGCGGATGGCGGGCAAAGGCACCTTCCGCCACGGGCAGTACCAGCGCGGCGGGATCACCGGCGATGGCCATGCGCGCGCTGACGTGCGCGCAGATCAGCGGGTCACCGGGCGGTCGCCCGCTGCGCGCGGCCGGGAGGTACGGCTGGAGCTGGTCGGTGAGCCCGGCCCGCAGCGCCGGGACGAACGTGGCCGCTGTGAGCTGGGCGGACAGCAGGTGGGCGGCCAGCTCGTCACCCGGGTCGACCTCGGCGAGGCCCCGCTCGGCAGCGGTGGCTGACTCGGCGATCTCGCCCTTGAAGAACAGCAGGCGCGCCAGCTGGTTGTACGCGTCGGCCCGGGTGCGCGGGTCGCGAACGTGCTCGAGCACCTGCACGAGCCGGTTGACCGCGTCCGGCGAGCCGTCGGCGGCCTCAGCGTGGGCCAGCTCGATCAAGATCTCGTCGCGGCCCTCCGGCGGGGGCCGCTCCTCCAGCGCGCGCCGCAGCAGCCGCACCGCGACCCGTGATTCACCGTGGACAAGGGCGTCGTGCCCGGCCGCGCGAAGCGCCGCCGCGGCCCACGCCTCGCCTTCGGGCCGCGTCTCGACTAGGTGCCCGGCGACGGTGGCGGCATCGACGCCGTCGCGGTCGAGCAACGCCGCCGCCCGGCGGTGCGCACGTGCCCTCCTGAAGGACCCGAGATCAGCCAGGACCGCCGACCCGAGCAGCGGATGCGCGAAGGCCAGTGGCTCGCCGAGGCGTAGCAGGCCGGCGGCGGCAAGCAGGTCGGCGGCCTGCTCGGCCTCGGTTATGTCGAGATCGGCCAGCTCAGCCGCATGCGGGAGCGGCGCCTGCCCGAGCACCGCGATCGCGTTGGCCAGCCGCTTCGCCGTTTCGGGTAGCCGGGCCAGGTTGGCCACGACGGCGTCCATGACCGACTCGGGCAACAGCCTGCTGACCCGGCGCGCGGCGTCGTCGGTGGGTATCACCGCGTCGGCGCGCAGCACCGCGAGCAACTCCTGAAGCAGGAACGGGTTGCCGCCGCTGGCGTGCGCGCATGACCGGCAGAACTCGTCCGTGGCGTCGGGAAAATGGTGAGCGCGGATCAGGTCGCTGACCGCCGCCTCGGTGAGCAGGGCCGGGCGCAGCCGCACGCAGCCCGGCTGGGCGCGCAGGCGCCCGAGCAGATCGCGCGTCTCGCCCGGTTCGCCGGTCCGCACCCCGGCAACGACGCAGAACCCGGCGTCCTCCGACAGCCCGGCCATATGGGCAAGAAAGCGCAGCGACGGCCGGTCGGCCCACTGCGCGTCATCAACGACGATGGCCAGGCACGCGGGCGACGAGCCGTCCGCACGCGCCTGCGCGAGGTTGACCGCAAGCCAGTGCAGGCCTTCGACCAGTGCCCCGGCCCAGCCTTCGCCGACCCGCGCGTCCACTTGGAACCCATCCAGCAGGGACTCGGCCAGCGCCGCTGGCCCGGCCAGCAGGCTGGCCCGCTCGGGGCCGGAGGCGCGCATCAGGGGCGGCACGAACAGCTGCCGCGCCACGCCGAACGGCACCTCCCGCTCCAGCTCCAGGCCACGGGCCGCCAGCACGGGCAGCTGCCGCTCGGCCGCGAGCGAGCGGGCCACCGCGAGCAGGCGTGACTTGCCAATGCCGGCGCGACCTTCAATGAGCACAAGCTGCCCGGCCCCGCTCGCGGCGGCGTCGAAAGCAGCACCGAGCGCGCTGACCTCGCTCTCGCGCTCCCACAGGTCGCCGTCCGCCAAGTGGCGCCCCTTCCGCTCGGCGGCCCGGGCCGAGATCACCTGCGCGGGCACGCCCGCGTCCGGGACGGTCAATTCCCGGGGACCAAGACTCTAAATACCAGGGGTCCCACCCCGGTGCGAGGCAAGCGTCCCGCCAGCGACGATATCCCAGGAGCGGCCGCGCGGCCGCCGCCCTTGATCACCGAAGCCGGCACTACCAGCCCGGAGGCTCCCATGCCCACTCAATACCTGCTCGACCCTGCCTGGCATGCCGAGCGCGACCGGCTCAACAGCCTGACCCAGCTCTACGATCCCGCGACGATGACGCTGATCAAGCGCCTGGACCTGCCGCCCAGCGCCCGCTGCGCCGAGATCGGAGCCGGAACCGGCAGCGTCGCCGAGCTCCTCGCCCGCCACGTCGGACCGGGCGGTCACGTCCTGGCCATCGACACCGACACCCGGTTCCTCGAGCCCCTCGCCGACGCCACCATCACCGTCGCCCGCCAGGACGTGACCGCCACGCCGCTTCCGCCCGCCCAGTTCGACCTCATCCACGCCAGGCTGCTGCTCGAGCACCTCCCCCAGCGTGACACGGTCCTGGCCTCACTCGCACAGGGCCTCGCGCCCGGCGGGTGGCTGCTCATCGAGGATCTCGACTGGGCCACCGCAGAGGTCATCGACCCGCCGTCGCCCGTCTACAACCGCGTCACCAGCGCATGCCGCGAGTTCATGCGCGGCCGCGGCTACGACCCGGAGTACGCCCGGCGGCTCCCCCGGTCCCTCGCCGCGGCAGGCCTCACAAATGTCGGCGCGCAGGCTGTCGCGGTACAGGTGCGGGGCGATGTCACCCGCGGCATCCCGCAGTGGGAACTGCTCGTGGAGCAACTCGCCCCGGGCCTGCTTACCGGCGGCTGGATCAGCCAAGCCGACCTGGAGTCATTCACCGCATTGTGCCGGGACGGCGACAGCGTCATCTTCGCACCGCTGATGATCAGCAGCTGGGCACGACAAGCGTGACATGATGCCGTGATGGCTCGGAACCGCCGGGTGCGCGGCCCTGGGCGAATCTCGCCCCTGAACCGCGCACCTGGCATGCCGGGCACCGTGGCGGAGTGCCCGGTGATCGCGCCCTTAGCTGACCGGCGTCAGCTCGTAGCCGACGTTCAGGCCCTGGGCGTTGACGGCGGTGCCGACGATGACTCCGTTGCCGTTGATGCTTGCCGCCGTGGTCAAGGTGACGCCCGAGCCGGCGGGAATGAGGGTGTTGAGGTCGGTCGCGGCTCCGTTCCGGTCGATGAACGCGCGGCCGGCGCTGTCGCCGACGATTACGCCGTTGACGTTGATCCCGGTCGCCTCGGCGTCGCCACCCCCCGGGAAGCGCAGGTCAGTGGCCTTGCCGTTGGCCCACAGCACCGCGTGCGCGTTGCCGTCGGTGGTGAGCACCGCGGCGCCGACCGCCTGGCCGGAGGCGTTGACCGCCAGCGCTCCCGACGTGAGGGTCCCGGTCAGCGCGGGGAACTTCTTGATCGCGCCGTTGACCCACTCAACCGCTACCGCGTCCTGGGTCGTGGTGTCGGCGTCGCCGACGATGGTGGTGCCGGCGCTGTTGACGGCTACCGCGTCGGCGTCGACACCCCTCGGCAGCAACGGCAGCACCTTGACCGTGTTGCCCTGGATCGTGAAGGACTTGGTGAGGTCGCCGTTGCTGCCGGGGGTCTGCCCGAAGCCGACGATCAGGCCGGTGTCGTTAATCGAGGTGGCCCTGGTGTTGAAGAAACTCGCCGCGAGCGCGGGCAGCTGAGACAGGTCGGTCGGGGTGGTGCTGCCCGCCGGCCACTCGAGCGCGGTGAACAGGCCATTATCCGAGTTGCCGACCACTTGGTCGGCGTTGTTGAGAGCCGCGGCGCTGGCGAACGCCCCCTCGGCGGCCTGGCCGGCCGGCGGGTTGAGGAACAGCGGCGCGCCCCCGGCCTTCAGCACGAAGGGCGAGGAGAAGCTGTCCCCCGAGCGGGGCGCGGAACCCATGATGTCGCCGTTGTTGTTGATCGCGAGGTACTGCGAGTCCACGGTCGCGCTGAGGGTCAGCTTGTATTGCGTGGTAGCCGCATGCGCGGGCCCGGCGGTGGCCATGGCCGCCAGCGCGGTCCCGGCGACGGCCAGTGTCGCTATCAACGGCCTGCGCGTCCGTGCAGCCCCTGCGAGGGGTGAGAGGAAGGACACTTGCGTACTCCAATTCTGAACGGCATTGCGTACGCTTACTAAACTACTAAGTAGAATAGTAGAAAGCAAAAGGCCGTCCGATCGGGCATGCTGGCTGTCGTCACTGGGCGGCCGTGGGCGCGCGCCGGCGGCCACCGGGGCTGGGGGTCAGGCGCGCGGGATGGGGCCAAGCGCAAGAGCTACCAGGGCAGGGACCAGCGCGAGCAGGACGGGGCTGAGCGCCAGCGCCGCGACCCCGCCGCGCAGCATCAGCCGGTGCGCCCGGCGCAGCGGCTTGGCCGGGCGCAGCAGCCGGGTCACTCGGCCGGCGACGTCGCTCGCGGCCGCAGACATGGCGGGCTCGTGGCTGCCGCCGGTGGCCAGGGTCACCAGCGCGGCAGCTACCACGGAGCCGGAGTCGCAGGTCCGGACGGCGGCGTCGTCGGCGTGCAGCTCCGCCAGCCGGGCCACCTGCGCGTCGGCCTCACGCAGCATCGGGACGAACG
>JAICUO010000199.1 GCA_025935815.1 Streptosporangiaceae bacterium | reverse complement strand
GCTTGATGTCGCGTCCGGGCGGCCATCGCCGCCGCGTCATGCTGCCCGGCCCGCCGTTTCCGCATCACCTGCCTGTCGCCGGGCCGAGACCAGCCAATGGGCACGTGACGTGCTCTCCCCGGCACCTGTTACTTCTATAGCCACGGCGCGCCGCAAAAGTGGCAGCTGCTGGCCCGCGTTGGCCTGGAACTCGAACCGCGGCACCGGCGCGTGTTAGCCGGCGACCGCCGGGCGTTCGCCTCGTCATGCTCGCAAAGCATGCGCATCACGGTGGTCGGCGAGGGATGCGGCAGGACATGATCTGCCAGCCGGCGTAATGTTCAGGGCAGAAGCTGGGGAACTAGCCGCCGGGTCCGGACCGCGCCTCGCAGCTGAGGGGAGGGCGGGTCCATGTCGAAGCGCGGATCGCAGTACCCGCGAATGCGCCGGCTGGGGTGGCGAGGGGCGGCTGCCGATGAACACGCGGGACAGCTCAAGTTTGACGCTCGGGGTGACGTGCTGGCGGTTGTCAGCCTGTGGTCAGAAGTAGTGCCTGCGCCCGCGGACCGCGTGCCCGGTCATCCCGAGTAGCGCCAGGATCGCGCCGATCGCGAGCACGATGATGCCGATGGTCCAGATGATTGGTATTGCGGCTATGAAGCCGATGATGAGGAGAAGTACGCCGAGGATAATCAAGAGGGGGCTCCTGACACGTCGCCGCCGCCTGGTCATGACGGGAGTCGCGGGACCAATGCGGCTGGCTTTCACTCCCTAGTGAACTCCCGCCACCCGGTCGCGGAAACCGCCAGAAACCGCAAGCCTCATCACGCAGACCGATCACAAGCCGGCCCGTTGGCTGGCGGCGGCCCGGATGCTCTCGACGGTCTCCCTTGTACACGTGGGGGTGAAGCCGGCCGCACCGGCACATCTCGACGGTGAACTGGTTGAATTCCGGGTCCCTGGCGTCCTCGGCGTGCAGGAGCGGCTCGGTGGCCAAGACGGCTTCCGGCTATGAACAGTTTGCGAACCGATCGACCTCGCAGAGCACCGGAGCCACCGGAAATAGATCCCCAGCGGACTCGCCCACGAGTACTGCGCCGCTGCCTAACTGCCCGAAGGCACCCGAATCGTATTCTTCGGGGTCCACAGGCCTCGTTCAGCTGGTGAGCAATGCATTGAGCGCGCCCGGGTGGGTGCGTCCTGGTCGCTGGCGGGGCCGGGTCCCGAATGCTGAGGAGCGGAGAGATTCACGTCGCGTGCTCCAAATGTCACGGGACAGCGGATGAGCCATAGGCCACTGCTGGTCCTGTGCCCGCTCACCTTCTAGTCAAGCCCGGCCCGTGCCGTGCGGGAAACAACCCATCCGGGAAGGGTTCATCACCGCAGCCGATAACCCAGAGGGGAGCCGGGCGGTATTCGGGGCGTGTTCCTGGCGAAGCTGGTGAAGCAGGAGGCACCCCGGATGGCTGGCGTGGATCTGCGTACCCGCGAATGCGACGGTCGGGTTGTCGTCGCATTGCGACTGGCCGGCGCCTTTGCAGAGTGGAGTACGTTGGGATGTACCGCGGGTATTTCGGACGCTGGCTTCCGCGTCGGCCTCGCCTGCGGCGATCAGCAACCGGGCCGGACTCCGGCCTAGATCGGCGCGGAAAGATGTCCATCGCCGCAACAAAACCTCACGGACCGGTCGCGGGCCGGTTCGGTACCGGGCAATGACCGTCACCGCCCCGCCGCAGGCCGCTGGCCCGGCCGCGAGCGTCGCCTCGGCCGCGGCGCTGCCGGCGGCGGATGTGCTGCAGGAGCTGGGCGTCACCGCGGATTCGGGCCTGTCCAGCGCTGAGGTGGCGCTGCGTCAGGCGCGGTGGGGTCCGAACGCGGTGTCCTCGCATCGGGCCCGGCTGTGGCTGGTGCTGTGGCACCAGCTGCGCTCGCCGCTGCTCGGGTTGCTGCTGACGGCGGCCGTCGCCTCCTATTTCGTCGGTGAGCGCAGCGACGCGGTCATCATCGGCGTGATCGTCGCACTGTCGGTCGGACTCGGTTTCGTCAACGAGTACCGGGCCGAGAAAGCCGCCGAGTCGCTGCACGACCAGATCCGCCACGAGACCGTGGTGCTGCGCGATGCCGCGCTGGGCAACGTGGACGTGACCGCGCTGGTGCCCGGTGACCTGGTGCAGCTGCGGCTCGGTGACATCGTCGCGGCCGATATTCGCCTGCTTGCCGTGACCGGCCTGGGTTGCGACGAGTCGGTGCTGACCGGCGAGTCGCTGCCGGTGGACAAGAGCACCGATGCGGTGGCCGCGGGCGCTCCGCTGGCTGAGCTGTCCGGGTGCGCGCTGATGGGCACCGTGGTGAGCGCGGGCAGCGGCCGCGGCGTGGTGGTCGCCACCGGGGCCCGCGCCGAGTTCGGCAAGATCGCCGCCGGGCTGAGCACTCATCAGCTGGATACCGAGTTCCAGGCGGGGCTGCGCAAGTTCTCGATGCTGCTGGTCTACGTCGCCGGCGCGCTGACCATCTCGATCTTCGTGATCAACGTGGCGCTGCATAAGCCGGTCATGGACGCGTTGCTGTTCTCGCTGGCGATCGCGGTCGGCATCACCCCGCAGCTGCTGCCCGCGGTGGTGTCCAGCAGCCTCGCCGCCGGGTCGCGGCGGATGAGCCGGCGCAAGGTGCTGGTCAAGCGCCTGGTGTGCATCGAGGATCTCGGCAACGTGGACGTCTTGTTCACCGACAAGACCGGTACCCTCACCCAGGGCCGCATCGACTACACCCGGTCCGTGCCGGCTGACGCGGCGGATGAGCCGGGCGCGGTGCTGCGCTGGGGCCTGCTGTGCACCGAGAACGCGTCAGCCGGCGGCCCGGCGGTGGGCGGGAACCCGCTCGATCAGGCGCTGTGGCGATCACCGGCCGCCGCTGCCGAACGGGCCGCGCTGGATGGCTGCACCCGCCTTGGCGTGCTGCCGTTCGATCACGAGCGGAACATGGCCTCGGTCCTGGTGCGCGACCAGGCTGGCGTGCTGACGCTGGTCACCAAGGGGGCACCGGAGACGGTCCTGAGCCGCTGCCTGAACGTGCCGGGCGCGGCACGAGACGCGCTGGCCGAAGAGTTCGCCGCCGGTAACCGGGTGGTCGCGGTCGCCACCCGCCCGACGGCAACCGCCCGGGCGCCGATGCTTGAGGACGAGCACGACCTGCGACTGGCCGGCCTGCTGGTCTTCCTCGACCCGCCGAAGCAAGACGCCGCCGCGGCGCTGCGGCGGCTGGCCGCGCTGGGCATCGCGGTCAAGGTGGTGACGGGGGACAACCCGGCCGTCGCCGTCAAGGTCTGCCACGACCTCGGGCTCGGCGAGGGAAGCAGCATGACCGGCGCCGGCGTCGCCGCCCTCGATGACGCCGCGCTGGCCACCGCGATCACCTCCACCACGGTGTTCGCCCGGGTGAGCCCCCAGGACAAGGCCCGAATCGTGCGCGTCCAGCGCCGCAGCGGCGGAGGGGTCGCGTTCCTCGGCGACGGCGTCAACGACGCGCTCGCCCTGCACGCCGCCGACGTGGGCATCTCGGTCGACTCCGCCACCGACGTCGCCAAAGACGCCGCCGACGTGATCTTGCTGGAGAAGGACCTCGGCGTGCTCGCCGACGGCGTCGCTGAAGGACGCCGCATCTTCGCCAACACCATCAAGTACGTCCTGATGGGGACGTCCAGCAACTTCGGCAACATGTTCTCCGCCGCCGGCGCGTCGCTGTTCCTGTCGTTCCTGCCGATGCTGCCCAGCCAGATCCTGCTCAACAACCTGCTCTACGACTCCAGCCAGCTGGCCATCCCCACCGACAACGTGGACGAGGAGCAACTGCGCCGCCCCTCGCACTGGGACATCGGCTTCATCCGCCACTTCATGACCTTCTTCGGCCCGCTGAGCTCGGTGTTCGACTTCGTCACCTTCGGGGTCATGCTGTGGGTCTTCCACGCCGGCGCCGGGGAGTTCCGCTCCGGCTGGTTCGTCGAATCGCTGGCCACCCAGACACTGGTGATCTTCGCGATCCGCACCCGCCGGATCCCGTTCTTCCGCAGCCACCCCAGCCTGCCGCTGACCCTCGCCGCGCTCGGCGTCGTCGCCGTAGGCTCGGTACTGCCCGCCACGCCGCTGGCCCGCACCCTCGGCTTCAGCCCGCTGCCCGTCGCGTTCTTCGCCGCCCTCGCCGGCATGGTCGTGGGCTACCTGGCCCTCGTCGAGGCTGGCAAGCGCATTTTCTACCGCACCGCCCAGCTGACCCCGCCCCCACGACGGCATTTCAGCGCCACCCGCCAGCTGCGCCGGCGCGGGGCCCGGTTCAGCACCGCCGCTGACCAGTTCACCGTGCCATCCGCGCCGATGAAAACCCGGCGCCGCGCAAGCCCATGAAGGAGCCCGGCGGCTTCCTGGCCGTTTTGTCATACGCCCGGTATTCGTTGGGACGGAACGAAGTTGGCGCTCGCCAAGCATCGGCACCAAGACCGATCACGATCTCGCCCGCACAGCCGGGGCGTCTGCTGCGATCCTCCGGCCGCCTGTGATCGATCTCGGTGATGAGATCTTCGGCGTTTGCTTGTTTCCGGCGGGGCGCGGCTGGGATTGAGTCGTACTAGCCCGCCGTTTACTGCGGGGTCGGGTCCCTGGACGCAGAGGTGTACAGATGTCGGCTGGAGTTGGCATGCTGCGCCTGTGCCGCCGCAGCCTCCCAGGATACCGCGGTTGGCTGGCTGAGGCGGGCTCCTCGGATCTCGGTTGAAGTGCGGCACAGTGGCACGCGGGGCGAGTACTCGGGACGGTATCCCAAAGAAGCAGAAGCTAGCCGCTGGGCTGGGAGGCCGCCTTGCCGCGATGCAGGAGGGAGGGGCTTATGTTCAGCATGGACCTGGGTTCCCGAAGATGCGCCGGCTATGTTGTCGTCGCGTTGCACGGGGAGCTTGACGTTACAGGCGCCGCGGACGTAGCGGCTGCCCTCGTGACTGTCGCACGGCGCGAGCCGTGGATCATCGCGGACCTAGCGGGACTTGAGTTCGTTGACTGCGGTGGCTTGGCCGCGCTGGCACTCGGCCGCGAGCACGCCCGGCACGCCGGGGGCGACCTGGTGCTCGCCGCGCCGCACGAGCGGATACTGCGGATCCTCGCCATTATCGGCACCGCCCACGGCTTCTCCGCTCATGCCAGCGTGGAGGAGGCAGCCGCCACCTTCGCTCTACCGGGCGCGGCCGGGGTCCTCACGCAGCAGCTGGCGGACGCGCTGGCATTCGCCGATATCGGGCTGCAACGGCTGTGATGATCTCGGTGCACTGAGTGTGAGCCTGGTGGAGACGTTGTCAGCGGTTTGCCGGCCGGACCGCGAGTCCTGGTTTAGGCAAGGTAGAGCTGGATGGGCAGGGAGGGGTTGCCGATGGCTTGCCGGGCGTGGGCCAAGGCCTCGGCTTCGATGCGGTGATGCAGGGCCCGCAGGTCGGTCGTGGGGGCGGTGATGACGGTGAGTACTACTTCGGGGTCTCGGCCGTCGCCGATGATGCGGCCCTTCGCCGAGGCAACTCCGTGGTAGGCGCTGACTTCGCTGGTCAGGGCGTCGATGAGGGCTGCGGGCCGGAGGATGGTGGTGCCCTCGTCGGTGCTGCCGCCGATGATGATGTCGCCGGCCCGGTCGGTGGAGGCCAGCAGGGCCAGTATCCAGCGCAGGCACGCAAGGGCGATGAGCAGGCAGCCGCCCGCGATGGCCGGCCACAGCCAGCCGCCGTGGTCGCCGAAGTATGCGCCGACGTGGTTGGCCAGCAGGGCCTGCCGGGAGAACGACGCGCCGAATACGCCGGTGGACGCGGCCATCGCGGCGGCGCCGGCCGTGAGGACGAGCAGCCCGAGCAAGGTCAGCATGACGCGGTTGCTGCGGTCGGCGTGCATCAGCGGCTCCGCGGGACGACGCGGACAGCCAGCCGCGGTGCGTGCCGCAGGCCCAGGCCGTCGAGGCGAGCGGCTAGCGCCTGGGTGACGGGCTGGGTCAGGGCACTGGCCGCGGCCTGGCCGCGGGCGCCAGAGGCCGCCGTGACGCGGGCGCGGCGGCGGCGGACCCGGACGGTGGCCCCGGTGATCCCGTCGACTCCGGTCGCTTCCGCCCGCAGCATCCTGGCCAGCCCGCGCCGGGTCACGGCGGCTTCGGTGGCCTGGTCGGCGGCCCCCAGCGGCAGCCGGTTGGCGCGGCGGGGCTTGACCTCCAGGCCTACGAGCACTAGCCCGATGATCATCAAGATCGTGGCCCAGACCCGGACCACGTAAGCGTCCCAGCTGGTTGACACGGCCCAGTGATGCCAGGTAGTCCAGTGCACCAGGAGCGGGCTGTGGTGCACGGCGAAGCCGATGACTTCGGCGATGAGCACGACGCTGCAGGCGAGCACGGCCGCGGCCAGGATGAAGGCCAGCGGCCGGTTGGCCACGCGCATGTGCCTTCCTCTCTTACCTGACGCGGGATGGCGGGGTGATGTCGGTGGCCAGGCCGGCCACGACAATGTGGACCTCGTCGACCTCCAGGCCGGCCAGTTCCCTGACCCGGCCCCGGACGTGGCGGCGAACCTGCCCGGTGACGTCGGCGACTGAGGCGCTCCAGCGGACGGCGATCTCCAGGCTTACGTACGCCTTGGAGCCGTCCACTTGCACCGTGGTCTTGGGCAGCGCGTGAAGGTCGGTGCCGCGCACGCCCAGGTGGCCCGCGCCGGGGACGGCGTGGCCGAGCACCCGGGCGGCGGCGGCTCCGGCGTCGGGGTTCTCGGCCGCGGCCTGCGCGGCGATCTTGGTGACCACGCTGTCGGCTACTGTGATCCGGCCTAGTTCGGTGCGGCCTGCCAGCGCTGCGGGCCGGGTCTCGGCTACGGCCGTCATCTGCTGCTGCGGCGGCTGCGTGCCAGCCACCATGCCGGCGCGTCGACATCGCCGGCGAGGACCCTGGCGGCGCCGTAGCCGATCGCGCCGAACAGGGCCACGATTAGCATGTCGCCGAAGTTGGCGAACACCAGGGTCACGCCGAGGACCAGCCCGGTGATGGTGGCGAGCGCGGTACGGTTCATCTTTCACATCCAGGTTGCGGAATGGACGGTGCTGCGGCCCTCAGGCCAGCGGCAGCACCGGATCGGGCCATGGCGAGACGGTCCCGGCGGTCGGCCCGGCGGGCTGAGTGGCCGGGGGGTCATCGATGTCGGCGATTGTCACGTCGACCGGGCGCGGCCCGGCCAGCGGTGCCAGCGCCGCGGTGATCATCGCGGCCACGTCGGTCGCCGGGACTCCCCACTTGGAACGGACCTGCACCCGGATCCGGCTGTCGTCCACGGCGACGCCGGGGACGGTCCGGCCGGGAAGGTAGGAGGCGACCTCGCCGAACCGCCCGCCGTCCAGCGCGGACACCCCGGCACAGCCCCGGACGATGGCGGCGATGGCGTCGACCTCGATGCCGTCAAACGGGGCGGCCCCGGGCATGTCCTGCGGGGAAGGGGTCATGACACCCGTGAGGAGGGGGGTGTGTCCTGGCTGCCGTCGGAGGGCAGGTAGACGTCGTCTACGGCGATGTTGACCTCAACGACGCGCAGGCCGGTCATCCGCTCGACGGACTGCTTGACGTTGCGCTGGATGCTGCGGCCCAGCTCGGCGATGGCCACGCCGTATTCGACGACGATCTCCAGGTCGATGGCTGCTTCCTTCTCCCCGACTTCCACTCCGACGCCCTGGGCGATGTTGGGGCCGGTGCTGCCGGGGATGCGCTCGCGGACCGCGCCGAACGCGCGGCTGCCGGTGTTGCCCATGGCGTGCACGCCGGCGACTTCCCGGCAGGCCTTCCCGGCGATCTTCTGCACCACGTTATCGGCGACGGTTATCTGGCCTTCGCCGGTGGCGAGCCGGTCACGGGACGCCGGGCTGACGACCGGGCGGCCGTTGGGCGGGGTCTCGGTGACCTCAGGTGTCGCGGGCTGGCTCATCAGGCATGCTCCTTCAGATACGGGGACGATCCCGGTACCAGGTCGGCAATGCGGGACGCTACTTGGTTAGACACCGCCAGCCGGAGATCCTCGCAGCGTTTCCGCCGCTTTCTTCCGCTTTCTTCCGGGCGGCATACAGGCACCCAGCCCGGGTAGCTGGGTACGGCCCGGATATCAGGACCGTACTCAAGGGGTTCGACAGTGAAGGCAGCACCGCCGGCGGCCGAGCCTGCCGCGGGGGATGCCTACCTGGTGGCCCGTGCCCGGGAAGGCTACCTGGACGCGTACGAGCTCCTGGTCCAGCGGCACTCGGCCATGGCCTACCGGGTCGCCTTGCGCCTGACCGGCAAGCATCACGACGCGCAGGACGTCGCGCAGGAGGCGCTGATCGCCGCGTGGGAGAACCTGGACCGGTTCCAGGGCGGGTCGTCGTTCTCCACCTGGCTGTACCAGATCGTGACCCGCCGGGCGCTGAACAAGGTCACCAGGGGAGGGGATGCCCGCTCCCTTGACCTGCTGCCCGACCTGGCCGACCCGGCCATGGAGCCCGCCGACAAGGCCGAGCGCAACCTCACGGTCGACGCGGTCACCGACGCACTGCTCGCCCTGCCGTTTCCGCAGCGAACGGTGATCGTCCTTCACCATTTCGAGCGACTGTCATACGCTGAGATAGCAAGCGTGACTGGCGCCACCGAGCCGGCCGTCCGAAGCCACCTTTTCCGTGCGCGCCGGGCACTGGCCAAGACGCTGCAGGAATGGAAGTGATCGCCCCCAATGCCAGCCAAGACCCCGCTGGACGCGATCTCCTTGCCGTGCGGCGCCGACGTCGATCTCCTGCTAGAGCAGGCCGCCCAGGGCCGCGGCGCCGACTGGGACGCGCACCAGCAGGCCTGCGCGCACTGCCAGGCCGCGCTCGGCGAGCTCACCGCCTTGTGGGAACCGGTCGCGAAGGCGGCGGCAGGGCCGGTATCCGCACCGCCCGGCCTGGTCACGGCGGTGATGAGCCAGGTACGCCGCCTGGTTCACGACATCTGGTACACCCTGGAGAGCACCGAGCTCGGCGCGGTCCGGATCGCCGCCCGCACCGTGGCGGCCTTGGCGCGCGACAGTGCCCGGATGATTCCCGGCGTGCGGGTTGCCCTCGGCCGCAGCATTCACGGCGAGGTCGCCGCGGCCGCCGAGAAGGCCACCTTCGGGCACCGGCACCCGCATGCCGCCGTCGGGGTGCTTGGCCGCACAGCGGTCGTGGACCTAGCCGTTGCGGTCGGCTACGGCGACCCAGCTCACCAGGTCGCCCGCGAAATCCAGCGCCACGTGACGGCGACACTCCGCGACCAGGCCGGACTGCGGGATGTCACGGTAAACATTACCATCGATGACGTCATCGACGGCGACGACGGCCGCTGACCGCTCGGTGCCCGCATGGCGCCGGGGCGGCCCCGTCGCCATGCGATCTTCAGCGCAGGAGTCCGTTAGGGGAGGCATCGCTGGCCCAGTCGCCCTCGCAGCAGGCGAGATCAACGACGACCAGGAGCTGGTGAGGCTAGCCACGATCAGGCTACAGAATCACCAGGTTCGGCCCCGGGGGCACGTCAACGAATCGCTGCGATGACGCGGAGGGGCAGATGGCAGAGGACAAGTCTCACGAAGCGCGCCGCCGGGCCTTCATCCGGGAGCACCACCCGGACCGCGGCGGCGATCCAGGCGCATTCATCGCAGGCTTGCGCGCCCTCGGCGCAGCGCGTGAGCAAGGCATTGGGCCGCTGCCAGAGGTGGTCGTCGTCCGGCGGCGGCCTTGGCTCGCCCGCAAGGCGACCGCTATAGTTCGGCGGCTTCGTCATGGACCTAGGCCCTCACGCGTGCGTTTACCCGTCACGGCGTCCTCTCTCCTAGCCGTCCTCGTCGCCGCAGGCAGCGTGTCACCGCGGTCCAGCGCGAGTACTCGCTGTGGTGGCGGCGCCCGGAGAACGAGGTGCTGCCGGCCTGTGCGGAGCTGGGCATCGGGTTCGTGCCCTACAGCCCGCTGGGACGCGGCTTTCTCGCTGGCGCGCCATGTCGATGAGGCGTACTCCACCCGTTCGAACCGCAGGCACCTGCGTGACCGGGAACGAGCGTACTGACCAGATCCGCGACCGCAAGGACATGGGCAGCCACGGCGGGCGGCCCCGGCCTTCGAAGAGTGGGACTACAATAAGCGGGCCTCCGTCGAGAACAGCATCAATCGCCTCAAGTGCAACCGCGGTATCGCCACCCGCAATGGCAATCCGCTCCGGGGTGCAGATCCTGTCCGACCATCCCCGCCTGTACTGGACCCGGCACTCACCCCGGGCAGGGAACTGATTCCGGATCCGGAAACTGGTGCTGGCCGCCCTCGCGGCACCGGACAGCCTGCCTACTGGCTCCTCCTGATGACGCCGCTCAACACGGCACGGAAGGCACCGGCTCCTGCCTGACTGACGACCCCGTGCGGTCTTGCCCCAGGCTCAGCGGCGGCGAGGCGGCATTGAGCGGCACGCATGGTGCGGCCGGGCCGTTCCAGGCGGGGTCCGCTCTGGCTTGATCAGGTTGCGGTTCCGGGGCGCTGGGCTGCCTGCAGGCCGCTGATAAGGATGTCGAGGCTAGCGGTGTACCGCTGGTCGCGGTCGTCGGCCCAGGCGCATGCGCCGAGGGCTGCTAGCGCGGGGAACTGGCTAGCGGGCAGGGAGCGCAGGAAGGCGTGCAGCTCGCGTCTGGTGGCGGTGTCCTGGAGGCGCAGCTCGCCGGGCGAGGTGGGGTCGCTCAGCGCGAAGCCGAGGGTGTAGTCGTAGATGAGCCGGAAGGCCAGGGCGGCCTGGCGGCCGGGCAGGCCGGCCCGGTGCAGCGGGGCGAGGAACGCCTCGGCCAGGGCTAGGGAGTGGGGGCTGAGGGGGTCGCGGGTCTTGAGCAGGGCGGCGATGCCGGGGTGGCCCTCCAGCACGGCCCGCAGCCGGCGCGCGAGCGCGGTGACCTGCCCGGTCCAGGGGAGGTCAGGGTCGGCCTGGCAGTCGACCTCGGCCAGCACGGCGTCGAGGATGAGGTCGTGCAGCTGGTCCTTGCTGCGGACGTGGTGGTATAGCGCGGCGGGAACCACGCCGAGGCGGGTGGCGAGGGCGCGCATGCTCAGGGCCCCTGCGCCGCCGGCGCTGATGATCGCGAGGGACTCGGTGACGAGGCTGTCGCGGGTGAGCGTGCGGCGGCGGTTGTCCTCGCCGTCTGGCGGGGTGAACCACAGCGCGCGGGTTCCCGTGTCCTCGGTTGCTGCCTGCCGCTTGCTGGCCATGGTCAGCTCCTTCTGGCCGCGGTTTGACTGTGAACATTGTGCACGCTACAGTGAACAGCGTAGCTCGGAACTGAATAGTGTTCACCTGAGCGGTGTTCTTCCGGGTGCCGGGTCTTCGGCCCGGCCAGAGGAAAAGGGAGAACGACATGACGGTCATGACAAGCTGGGATCTGTTCGAGGACCTGCGGGCGGCGCAGGATGAGATGCGGATGGCCAGGGGACGCGGGTGGCGGCCCGGCCAGCAGCACGACGGCGGCACCAGCCCTGCGGCCTGGGCGCCGGCGGTCGACATCTCCGAACGCAAGGACGCCTACCTGGTGGCGGTCGAGCTTCCCGGCGTGGAAGCCGGCGAGGTGGAGATCACCGTCGAGGACGGCCTGCTGACGATCCAGGGGGAGCGGCGCTTCGCGCACGACTCTGCCGAGGAGAAGGTCCACCGGACCGAGCGCTGCTATGGCGCCTTCCGCCGCTCGATCAATCTGCCCAGCCACATCGAGCCGGACAAGATCGAAGCCTCGGCCCAGGACGGCGTACTGCAGATCCTGGTGCCCAAGGCACCGGACGTACAGGCCAAGCACATCCAGGTGCACGCCGGCAAGGGCCGTACCGTCCTCCCCGCAGCAGCCAGGGCCGCCAACGGCAGCTGACATCAAGCCCCCGGGCGGGGCGGCACCGGCCAGGACTGCCGCCCGGTAACAAACACCTGCTGCCCGCACCGCACCCGCGGTGCGGGCAGCAGGCATTATCACCCGTCCGGGCCAGGGCAGCAGGCCGTCGGACGCATCCGGGCGATCGCGCGGCTGCCGGACCAACGGGTACCCCGCGCACCCGCGGGCCCGGCTGGCGGGTGGCGCGACGCCGGACTGGTGCGAGCGGTTGCCGGTACCGTGCCGGCGGGGCCCATTCTCACGTCACCCGGGTGACCCCAGGCAGTTGCAGGAGCGGCGGG
>JAICUO010000569.1 GCA_025935815.1 Streptosporangiaceae bacterium | reverse complement strand
GGGGGGGACGAGATCAAGGCCGGCGAAGAAGCTGGTGAATTCCTCCAGCGAATAGATCCGCAGGTTCGCCGCCTTATACGCGGCCACGAAATCGCTGGAAAGGTCCTCGTTGCCGACCCCCACGGAGAGGATCACGTAACTGCCCGGGGCGATGGCCTCGACGAACGTCGCGACCGCCTCGCGCGAGGTTTCCAGGTCCAGGAAGTGCAGCACCCCGCACAGCACGAGGCACACCGGCTGGGTGAAGTCGATGAGCTTGTTGAGGTCGGGATCGGCCAGGATCGCCCGCGGGTCTCGCGCGTCGCCGCCTAGGGCGATGACGCTGTGGCTCCGGGCGAGCAGCGCGTCGGCGTGCCGGACGACGAGGGCGTCGTGGTCGAGGTAGGCGACCTTCGCGTCCGGCGCGATCCGCTGGGCGATCTCGTGCGTGTTGTCGGCGGTCGGCAGCCCGGCGCCCACGTCGATGAACTGCCGGATCCCCGCCTGCGTGACATAGCCGACCGAGCGATACAGGAACTGCCGGTTCTCCCGCGCCATCTGGGCCGCTAGCGGATTGATGGAAAGCATTTTCTCCGCGAGCGCACGATCAGCGGCGAAGTTGTCCTTCCCGCCCAGCCAGTAATCCCAGACCCGAGCGACATTCGGCCTGGTCGTATCGAGGGAAGCTACCCCATCAGGATTCAGCCCCATATCTGGCTGATCCTACACACTGCCCAGCCCCTTAACGATAGGAGCCAGGAAAGTGTCCGGCTGCCGCCCGGTTCGCGCCGCGCTAGCCAGAGTCCGCCGCGGAGTAAGTCTGGCGGTCCAGGGCCGCGAAGTCCCAGGCGCCTGCCCCGCCGGAACGGCGGACCGTGGACACGATCGCGGAGCCGCCATCGACCGAGACGGTCTCGCCGGTCATGTAAGACGACTCCTGCGACAGCAGGAACGCCACCACCGAGGCGATCTCATCGGGCGTCCCGGCCCGGCGCAGCGGAGCGCTAGCCGCCCGGCTGACCATGTCATCGCGCCCGCTGGCGGAGAACAGGTCCGTGGGCACGATCCCCGGGGCGACGGCGTTCACCCGGATTCCCAGCGGCCCGCCGTACATCGCCGCGCCGTGCAGCAGTCCCAGGACCGCGTGCTTGGACGTCTGGTAGGCGATCAGGTCGGCGCTGCCGCGCAGGCTCGCGATCGAGGCGGTCAGCACCACGCTGCCGGCCGAGCCGGCCGACCGGTACAGCCGGAACGCCCCGCGCAGGCCGAGGAAGATCCCGCGCACGTTGACCGCCATGACCCGGTCGAACCCGTCGGCATCCAGGTCCGGGAGCGCGCCTGGCGAGCCGGGGATGCCCGCGTTGAGGTGGTGCAGGTCCACCCGGCCGAACGCGGCGACCGCCTCGCGCAGGTAGCGTTCCACGTCAGCCTCCACCGCCACGTCGGCCGCGACCCCGATGGCCGCGCCGGGCAGCGCCCCCGCGACCTTGGAGGCGGCGTCGCCATCGATGTCGACCACGACCACGCGGCAGCCCTCGGCCGACAGCCGCCGGGCGCTCGCGGACCCGAGCCCGCCCGCGCCGCCGGTGACGACGGCGACCTGGCCGGCCAGCCCGTTCACGTCGCCTCCTTCCCGGCGAGCTTGGCGATGCGCAGGCGGCCGGCTGCCTCGTAGTGCTCCTCGGACAGGGCCAGGTGCTGCCGGGCAGCCAGGATGTTGCGCAGGTGCCGCTGCATCGGGTTGGACAGCGCCAGCACCCGGCCGCCGCCGTACCGGAACAGGTCGACGACGATCTCGGTGCACGTCTCGACGGCGAAGACGGACGCCGTCGTGACCGCGACCTGCAGCTCCTCCGACGGGACGACCCCGGAGGCGGCCGCGGACCAGCACGCGAGCATGGCGTCGCGGTGCAGCAGCCGCGCCGCGCTCAGCTTCACCTCGGCCCGCCCGAGCTCCTTATGGAAGACCGCGCGGTCGCTGACCACCGGCCCGCCCGGGAACCGCGCCGTCCGGGCGGCCAGGGCGGTCACGTCATCGAGGGCACGGCGCGCCAGGCCGACGGCCAGCGGCGGCACCTCGTTGGACACGAACGCCGGCATCCCCAGCCGGAACAGGTCCCCGCCCCGCGCCGCGGGCATCCCCAGCTCATAGCAGCGGGCGGCCGGGACGAACAGCTCGCTGACCGACCAGTCCAGGCTCCCGGTGCCCTGGAGGCCCGCGACGTGCCAGTTGTCGATGACCTCGGCATCGGCCTTGGGGACGGTGAAGACCACCATGCGCCCGAACCCAGTGCCCGCCGCCCCGTCCCCGGAAGCCCCCGCCTCCGGCGGGGGCTCCGGAACCGAGAACGCTCCGATCAGCCATTCCGCGTGCACGATCCCGCTAGAGAACCCCCACCGGCCGCTCACCTGGTACCCGCCGTCGACCAGCACGCCAGTGCCGCGCGGCGCGAGCTGCCCGGCGACCACCGGCAGCGGCCGCTCGGCCGGGAACATCTCCCGCGCTCCCGCCTCGGGTACCCAGCCGCTGGACAGGCCGCAGCAGCCGGCCCCGATCATCGCGGCCCAGGCCACCGACACGTCAATGTAGGCCAGCTCCTCGACCACGTCGCAGAACGCGATCGGGTCCAGCGGGGTCCCGCCGAGCTCGGCGGGCGTCTTGAGCCAGAACAGCCCAAGCCCTCGCAGGGTCTCCACCGTGTCCTGCGGAAGGGTCCGCAGCCCCTCGGCCGCGTCCCCGGCCGCCTCGAACTCCGCGCGGTGCCGCCCGATCGCGGCGATCAGCTCCTGTGCGAGGCCCTCGTTCATCCGCCAGCAACCCCCAGATGCCGCAGCGCCGGGATCACCTCGGAGGCGAACAGCTCGGTCGAGCGCCGCGTCTGCTCGCGGGTCGCCGGGCCGATCGCGAACAGCCCGATGAGCTGCCCGTACCCGCCGAGCTGCTCGTGCATCGCCGCGAGGCGCGCGGCCACGGTGGCCGGGCTGCCGACCACGGCGTACCCGTCGGCCAGCAGCTCCGCGTACGACAGCGCGGTGAACGGCTTGCGGTCGATGGACAAGATCCCGCGCAGGGAGCCGGGCGACACGTAGCCCGGCGGGTTGACCATCTCCATGGTTTGCTTAAGCCCCTGCCGGAACAGCCACATCAAGGCAGGCTCGGCCTCGCGGTGCGCCTTCTCGTCGGTGTCGGCGACGTAGACCGGGACCGACAGCGCGATCTTCTCCGGGTCGGGCACGTAGCCGAGGTCGGCCGCCGCGCGCCGGTAGCCGTCGAACCACAACCGCACGACGCGGGTGGGCGCGTACACGGACATGAACGTGTACCGGTGCAGTGCGCAGAACTTCATCGTCTCGGTCGAGCCGGCCCCGGGGATGTAGACGGGCGGGTGCGGCTGCTGCACCGGGCGCGGCCACAGGTTGACGTACCGGTACTCGTAGTTCTCGCCGTACCACTCGAACATCTCTTCAGAGGTCCACGCCTTGATGATCAGGTCGTGCGCCTCGTTGAACCGGGACCGGGACTTGGTCGGGTTGACCGAGTGCGCGAAGTACTCCCACCCGATCCCGCGCACGAACCCGGAGTCCACTCGCCCGTTGGACAGCAGGTCGAGCATCGCGATCTCCTCGGCGACCCGCAGCGGGTTGCCCCGGATGCCGATCGCGTTGCCCAAGACCATGATGCGGGCCTGCTGGGTCCGCCGGGTCAGGGCGGCGGCCATGATGTTCGGGGAGGGCATCAGGCCGTAGGCGCTCTGGTGGTGCTCGTTGACCGCCACCCCGTCGAACCCGACATGGTCGGCGTACTCCAGCTCGTCCAGGTACCGGTGGTAGAGCTGGGAGCCGAGCTTGGGGTCGAAGTGCTTGTTCGGGAAGGTCAGCGCCGAGGCGTCGTAGGCCTCGTCGAAGTCGTCCGGCAGGTACGGGTAGGGCATCAGGTGGAAGAAGCTGAACTTCACGTGGTCACTCCGTGCTCTGCTGGCCGGCGAACCCAGCGACCAGGTCCGCGAACTCGGCGGGCTTCTCGAAGTACATGGCGTGGCCGCAGTCGGCGACGCTGGCGAACGTGGCCCCGGGGATCCGCTCGGCGTACCGGTGAGCGTGGGCCACCGGGATGAGCCGGTCGTCATCCGGCGCGACCACCAGCGTCGGGGCGCTCACCCGGCGCAGCCGGCGCTCCAGCTTGGGGTCGTGCAGGTACGGGGTCCAGCTGAACCGCGCCATCGCGGTGGCGTCCCGGTAGGCCGCCAAGATGCCGTCGACGTCGGGCGGCCCGGCCGCGGCGGGCGCGGGCGGCGGGTCATGGAACAGCGTGGCGGCCAGCCGCGCGGGCGGCATGAGGAATATGTCCGGGACCGGGTGCCCGTCAAGGCGCAGCCCGGCGGCGCTCAGCAAGGTGAGCGACCCGATCCGGTGCGGCGAGTGGACGGCGAGCTCGGCCGCGATCCACCCGCCGAACGACGCCCCCACCACGTGCGGCCGTTTCAGCTCCAGGGCGTCCATGACGTCCAGGTAGTGGTAGACGAGGTCGTCCATTGCCGCCACGTCCGGGAAGTCGTCGGACTTGCCGAACCCCGGGTGGTCGGGCGCGATGACGTCGAACCCGGCCGCGAGCAGCTCGTGGAACTGGTGCCACGCGCCCGCGCCGCCGGCGGCGTGCAGGAACAGGAGCGGATCGCCCGCGCCGCCCCGGAACAGGTGCACCCGGCCGCCGGGGACTTCCAAGAATCCCTCGGCGGGAACGCCAGACACGGCAGGCACAGGGGCCACCTCCTGGGGTTGGGGGTCTCGATAGGACGCTAACCCGCCCGCGGGCGGCGCGCCATGGGTACGCGAGTGTTACGAACTGGGTTGTGCGCGGCCCCAACGACGGCCGGTATTGTTCTGGCGTCTGGCACCTTCGTTACTGCCTGCGACTATTGCATGCGCTTTCGTATAGAAATGCATCTGCAGAGTGTAATAACTCCGTGATATTTCAGTGAACCGATTGAGCCGTATGCCCGGGAGTCGCTACGGTTCATCACGGCTTCCGGTCGCGTTCTGACGGCGCCGGACAGGCTGCGAGCGAATCACGACAGTCACCGATTCGCGGTGAATCACGGACAGGAGCGTGACAGGCACGTGGGCAAGC